>DATGQJ010000341.1:0-6758 GCA_035304265.1 Oceanobacillus sp. | reverse complement strand
TACGAGACTTGTTTGTGAGTAGGGGCAGACCTGCGTGTCTGCCCCTGACACATATCCGAGATTCTTCTTCCATAGGAATTTTCAGATACGCTCTAGAACGTGTTATGCACTTGGATGCCGAGATTGCCCCTCACCCTGCTTCCGTCGCTTCGCTTCGGCAAGCCGTCCTTCTCCCCACTTGCGTGGGATGAGGGGTATCGAATACGCTCAGACGATTGCCTTGCGATCCTGCGGGTGGATGTCCAGTTTTGCCATCGGGTCATTGATGCCCACCCGATTCAATATCCAGTCGATCTCGTCGAGCGTGCCCGCGTCAATCGGTGCGTAAGGCTGGCGCAAGGCAGGGCTGGCTATCGCCCCACGACGATAGAGCAGTTCCTTGCGAATGCTCAAATTGATAACCGGCTGATTCTCGAAGCGAATCAGGGGGAGATAGTGATCGAATACGCGCTCGGCATCGGCAGTCTGCCCGCTGGTGAACAGTTCGTAGGTAGCGACCAAAATCTCGCTGAAGGCAAAGCCCGTCATCGTGCCGGATGCGCCGCGCCGCAGTTCTTCGAGGAAGAACATGCCGCCCAACCCGCCAAAGATACGATAGCGATCTGTGAGCGATTGAATCGCGGTGATCTTCTGCATGAGCGGCGGGTCTTCGAGCTTGAGCAGTTGAATCGTCGGAATGCGCTCCGCCAGTTTCGCCAGCAATTCAGCAGACAAGATCACGTTGGTCACAGGCGGAAAATCCTGCACCACAATCGCGCCGTCAAACGCCGACGCCATGCGCTCGTAAAAGGCAAGCACCGCCTCATCACCCGGATTCTCGAACATCGGCGGGGCGATCATGACGGCTTCCGCGCCCGCCGCGAACGCTTCTTTGCTCAGTTGGATGGTGGTGTCGGGATTCTGGTGGCTCGTCCCGACAACCACAGGCACGCGCCCATTCACCGCCTGCATCACCGTATCGAGCACCAGCTTGCGTTCCTCGACGCTCAGTTTTGCCGCTTCCCCCAACACGCCGAGAATGGTCAGCCCGTAAACGCCTTTATCGAGTTGGAACTCGACAAGGCGGCGCAGGCTGCCTACGTCCACCGCCAGCGAAGCGTCGAACGGCGTCGCCATGATATTGAATACGCCCGTGATGTTTTGGGTCATGATCTGTCCTATATCGCTTGGGGGATAAATAAGGGATGAAGCTGCGTGATCCGCTTTTTGACCTGTTCCATCGGTCTTCCTCACCCTGAATCTGCTATCATGAATATACGTAGATTTACAACGGTTGCCAAGATTGCGAGACCGTAATCTGAACTCAACCAGACTGCAATCTGCGCATGATAACGTAGGGTACGAACTGTACAGGAGTAAGGTGGTGTTCCCAAAATCGCTTCGCTGGCGACTGCCGTTGAGTTATGCAGCGATTGCGTCGTTTGCAGCGCTGGCAGCAGGCATCGTGCTCATGACGACCCTGCGAAGTCATTATGTGCAGCGCGAGCAGGAGTATGTCAGCAGGCAGGCGTTCGCTGTCAGCCGAGCGTTGAACTATGTCGTCAACGCCGGAACTCCATTGGAAGAGATTCGGCAGAATTTTCCGGCGCTGTCGCTGTTCACGCAGTCGCGGGTTCAGCTTTTCGATAGTGAAGGAAAACTGGTCGCCGATTCTGGTTCGCCAAACGACCAGCGATTGGATCTCGTTTTTCGGACATTTACCTACAACCCCGCTGCCGGACCGATTATCGTTGAAAACACGGCGGACTCATACGACACGGGGCAGGTCTTTGGCATTGAAGTAGTTCCCGCTCCTTCCCCTGAAAATGATACCCTGTGGATAGGGCGAATTGAACGCGATGTCACCATGCCTGTTGGCACATTCGGATTCGGCATGGATGAAGAGATGACCCTGTTCGGCGTTCGCTCGGATCAGCAGGCGCAAGCCTACGTCACGCCGTTGAATGGCGGCGCTCCCGCTTACGTGCGGCTCTCGGAAGGTCCCGCCTATGGGGTCGCCATTTTGACCAACGTATTTGTAGGGTGGGTGATCGCCAGCACCTTTGCCGTCGTGTTGGCGGCGGGGGCGGGTTGGCTCATCAGCCGCCGAATCACCGCGCCTCTGCTCACGCTCACCGAAGCGACGGGACGCATGGCGCAAGGCGACCTTTCCGCCCGCGCCAATGTATCGGCGCAGGATGAGGTCGGTTTTCTGGCACGCTCGTTCAATGAGATGGCAAGCCGGGTTGAAGAGACGGTCTTTACGCTGCGCCGTTTCGTCGCTGACGCCGCCCACGAAATCCACACGCCATTGACGGCGCTCAACACCAACCTCGAACTTGCCGCCAGTGAACGTGACGATAAAACGCGGCTCACGTTTCTGGAACAGGCGCAGCAGCAGTTGAAGCGCTTGGAAACGCTCACCACCAATTTGCTCAACCTCTCAAGGTTGGAAACCGGCAGCACACGCGACGAACCTTCCGATGTCGATCTGATCGCGTTGGTGCAGCAGACCAGCGAACTCTACGCATCACAGGCGGAGCAAAAGGGCATTCTCTTCATGTTCGATCTGCCTTCCGAGAAGATCATCGTGAATGCCAGTGCCCCCCAGTTGCGCCACGCGCTGGAAAACCTGCTCGAAAACGCCATCAAGTTCACGCCGGAAAACGGCACAATCACGGTGGGAATCTCTCAGAACCAGAGTCACGTCAAGTTGTGGGTGAAGGATACCGGAATCGGCATTCCACCCGAAGACCTGCCGCTGGTGTTCAGCCGCTTCCACCGGGGGCGCAATGCCGCCCCATATCCGGGTAGCGGGTTAGGGCTGGCGATCCTCAAGGCAATCGCCGAACGCCATCACGGACAGGTGCAGGTGGAAAGCCAGTTGGGACAGGGAACGTATTTTGCAATGCAGTTACCAGCATGATGACACAAAACCATATTCTCGTAATCGAAGATGATCCCGGCGTGGCGCGGGGTCTGCAAGACGGACTCACGCGCGACGGCTACCGGGTGACAAGGAAATCGACAGGGGGCGAAGGCGTCTATTTTGTCCGCGACCACAATGCGCACGTGATCGTGCTCGACGTGCGGCTGCCGGATGGTTCGGGTTTCGACTTCTGCCGCCAGATTCGACAGTTAGGTTTGCGCCAGCCTATCGTGATGCTGACGGTACAGCGCGACGAAACCGACAAGGTGCTGGGCTTGGAAATGGGCGCAGACGATTACGTGACCAAGCCCTTCAGCCTGCGCGAACTGCTCTCACGCATTCGGGCGCAGTTGCGGCGTGCTTACGGCGAGCTTTCCTCTACCGACGCCAACGTGCTCTACGCGGGCGATCTGGTGATTGACCGCGCACGGGGGCAAGCCTACCGCAACGACCAACCGTTGAACCTCACGCCGACGGAATTTCGCCTGCTGGTGTATCTGGCGCAGCATCCGGGGCAGGCGTTGACCCGCGCCCAAATCCTCGACTCGGTGTGGGGTTACGACAGCGACGTGGAGAGTGACAAGATCGTCAACGTCCACGTGCGCCGTCTGCGCGAAAAGGTAGAACTCGACTCCAACCGCCCCACCCTGATCCTGACCGTACCGGGGATTGGCTACCGTCTGGTGCGCTAACCGCCGTTCGCGCCGTGATGCGGTTTCACAAATAAAGGCGGCTATGTCGTAGGGACAAGATAGTGCCGTTTAACAAAATAAGGCGGAGATCACTTCCTCGAACCTCACCCCCATCTCGCTTCGCTCGACTCCCCTCTCCACTTCGTGGAGAGGGGGTTGGGGGGTGAGGTTTACACCTTCCTGCAAACGCCGTCTTTAATTGGAAAACAGCATTATCTTGTCTGCCCAATTTTAGAGAAACGGACAGGCTGTTGTGCGAACTCCGTTCGCCCCTGTCCCTACATTCTCCGTAATTTATTTGCCACGAAACAGGAATGCAAGGCAGTCAGAACGACATTGCCTTTCCATCTTTGATTACAACCCCGTAACCACATCGCAACCCGCCCGCAATCCTTCTCACCCACACTGAAGCAAGGCTCTTTTTGACGAGAAGGAGAATTGCGAATGAGAAAGATGCGGTTATTGTTGCCGCTACTGCTGACGCTGGTATTGTTCACCAGCGTTCAGGCGCAAGAGAGCGGCATCACCATCACGCTAGACGTCCCGCAGTTTATGGAAGACATCGTCACCGATGAACTTCTGGCGCGGTTCGAGGCGGAAAACCCCGGCGTGAACGTCCATGTGGAAGCAAGTGGTTTCGGCGTCGGAGGGTCGCCTGCCGTAGACATTGAGGACTACCTCGAAAACATGACCGAATATGCCAGCTCTGGCGACGTGCTCTTTGCCGACAGCAGTTTCGCGCCGGAAGCCACCCGCGCGGGCTTGTTCCTCGACCTTGCGCCGCTGACCAGCAGCGACCCGTCGCTGAACGTGAATGATTTCTATCCGGCGGCGTGGAATTCATTCCAGTGGGATAGCGGGGTCTGGGCACTCCCCATTTCCTTCAATATCACCACGCTCACCTATAACCCGGAAGCATTCGACGAGGCGGGTATTCCTTACCCCAACGAGGCATGGACGCTGGACGACCTCGCCAACGCTGCGCGGGCGCTCACCGAAACCGATGCCAACGGCAACATCACCAAGCCCGGACTTATCGTGATGGAAGGTGCGGCGCTGGCACGCTCACTGCTGGGGATAGGTCTATACGACGCCTCTACGTTCCCGGAAACGCCCAATCTGACGCATCCTGCGCTGGAAACCTTGCTGACAAACTGGATTGAACTGGAAGAAGAGGGCATCGTCGCCCGGCAGTACAGCGGCAATCTTCTTGACGTTCCCATGCGAATCGGCGGCATCCTCCGGTTTGGAGGTTTAGAGATGGACACCATTGCCGATGCCCTGCTGCCGGGTGGAACGGCGGTCATTGAAGCGCAGGGCTTCGCCGTAAGCAGCGGCACGCAGTATCCTGAGCAGGCATATGCGCTGGCGAAGTTCCTCACCACCCGCCCGGAAGTCACAAACAGTTTCTTCGGCATCCGTCCGGCGCGGCAGAGTCTGGTGGGCGTCCAGCCTGAATTACAGGCTGGTCCGGGTGTCTTTATAGGTCTTGGGTCATCACCGGAACAGGACGCCTTCATCGACAGCGCCATCGCCGTCGCGCTGCCAATGTCCGAACTGCGCTATGGTGAATATCTCAACGCGGCGCTGACCAGCATCAGCGAAGGAGTTGACGCAGCTATGGCGCTTCAGGACGCGGAAAATAGCGTGATCGCCAACCTGCAAACGGCTGCCAGCTACAGCGAAACGACGACGGTGGTGGTGGCGACCCCGCCCCCGCCGGTGGTGCTGGGCGAAGGCGAAGTTTCGCTCAATTTCGGGATCATATCGTTCATCCAACCGCTGCCGAATGAAGTCCTGTGGAATCAGCTTGTTGAAGAATTCGTCGCCAGCGATCCGCAGGTGGGCGAAATCGTGCTCGATCTCCCCGGTGGCAGGTTCGTGAGCGGCGGTAGCGCGGCGGATTCTATGGCAGAACAGTACGACTGCTTCTATCTGCCCTATAACAACGTGCCGGAACTCGATACCAGCACCGTGCTCAATCTTGACCCGTATCTTGACGCCGACCCGACCTTTGATCGCAACGATGTCGTTGGCAACGTGCTGTCACAGGTACAGCAAAACGCGATGACGTGGGCGCTGCCGATCACGATTCAGCCGCAAGTTCTCAGCTACAGCCCGGATCGCTTCGCCGAAGCAGGAGCCGTTTTGCCTGAAGACGGCTGGACAACCGATGAGTTCGTGAGCGCCCTGCAAGCGCTGAAAACCATCACCGAAGATGATCCGCCGTTCCAATCGCAGGGACCCGGCGGCAATTATTTGCTGATGCTGATCGCCGCGTTCGGCGGGCTGCCGCTGGATTACCGCACCGATCCGGTGACGATCAACTTCACCGATCCGGCAACCGTCGAAGCGATCCGGCAGGTGCTCGATCTGGCAAAAGAAGGCTTGATTGACTATCAGGAACAGGTGCAAGGTGGAGCCATTGCGATTACCATTCAGGTGGGACCCGGCGACGACCTTCCCCCGATCACCACACAATCGTTCCTCGGTTTCGGCGATCTGCAAATCCGGCGAATCGGCGAGAATCCTTACCAGATGACCTCGTATCCGACAGGCACGCGCTACACCCCGCTGGTCTACGACATCACCACCGGGTACATCAGCGCCACTTCTGAGAATCCTGATGCCTGCTACCGCTGGCTGAGCACGCTCGCACGTCACCCGGAACTGTTCAACGGAATGCCTGCGCGTCGTTCGCTCCTGAGCGATCCGGCGGTTGTCGCCGCGCTTGGTCAGGATACTGTGGATTTCTACAGCCAGTTCGACGCTTTGCTCCAGAGTCCGAACGCAGTCACCTTCCCGTCGCCGTTTGCTGGCGCACGCCTGACCAGCTTTATCCTGCAATCGTGGCTCAACCGCGCCTTCGACAATTACGTGCTGCGTGATGGCGATCTGGAAGCCGATCTCGCCGACGCGCAGATTTACGCGACTGCCTATCAGGAGTGCGTTGCCAACCTGCCACTGTCCGATCCGGCGACAGATGGTCCCGGTGCGCTCCAGCAAATTCAGGAATGCGTCACCGCCGCCGATCCGTCGATGAGTGGGTTCTTTGGAGGGAGGTGATCCGATTTTCCGCAGGGGCGACTCGCAAGTCGCCCCTACAATTGCTCCAGAGCGTATCTGAAAAATCCCTGTGGAAGAAAAATCCGGGGTAC
>DATGQJ010000340.1:0-4434 GCA_035304265.1 Oceanobacillus sp. | reverse complement strand
GTTTAATCAGGAGAAAAGCACATGAAGCGTACTTCTCGGTTTGTGATTATTGGTTTACTTGTTTTGCTCATGTTGAGTGCATCCATGGTGTCAGCAGCACGTGACCGCATACCGCCGACAGCGCCAACGTTGTCGGTGACTGGTGTAGGCACGAACTACGTTTCGCTTGCGTGGACGGCATCCGTAGACAACCAGCCGTTCATCTGGTATCAGGTCTACGTGAATGGCGTCCCACAAATCGGGCTGACCCCAAATCTATCGGCGACCATACGCGGGCTTTCCCCCGATACGCCCTACACTTTCACGGTGCAAGCGCGAGACAACGGCATCAACTGGTCGCCACCAAGCAACCCCGTCACCGTCACGACGGCATCCGTGAATGAGGGCGATACCACCGCGCCGACCACCCCCGCCAACCTCACGGGCTTTGATGGTGGCTGTGGCGAAGCATGGCTGCGCTGGACGGAATCGACTGACAACCTAGACCCGCAGTTCGCCATCCGCTACGAGGTTTACGTGAACGGCACTTTCAGACCGGAAAGCACCGGATATGGGATAAACCGCACCATTGCCTACGCCGAATTTGAAGGCGTAAACACCATCGAGATTTTCGCCGTTGACAGCGCGGGCAATCGCTCGGCTCCGGCTTCAATCACCATGAACCTGTCCCCCTTGTGCTTCTAATCATTCCACCAATCGCGCTACTGAAAGAGGCTCGTGGGTTGTCTCACGAGCCTCTTCTGTAAACTACAGGCGAAAACTGATGGTATACTCGAACAAACGGCGCATCAATTATTTGATAGGATCATTTTGCTAATGTTATCCGCGCACCAAAAAGGAGGCACATCTCGCCCAACCCCATGAAAATCCTTTCGTTGAAATTAAATTAGGGAGGAACAGAATGAAAGTTTCGATTACCGTCAACGGGACCGTTTACGAACGCGACGTTGAACCCCGAATGCTCCTCGTCCATTTTTTGCGTGAAGAATTAGGCTTAACCGGCACCAACATCGGCTGTGATACCAGCCAGTGTGGGGCTTGTACCGTACATCTGGATGGTCGCTCGATCAAATCCTGTACCTGTCTGGCGGTGCAGGCAGACGGGCGCGAAGTCACGACCATCGAAGGGCTGGCGACCAACGGACAACTCCATCCCATGCAGGAAGCCTTCTGGGAAAAACATGGCTTGCAGTGTGGCTACTGCACCCCCGGTATGATCATGGCATCGGTTGCCCTCGTCAAGAACAATCCCAATCCCACCGAAGAAGAAATCCGTCATGGGCTGGAAGGCAATCTCTGCCGCTGCACCGGCTACCAGAATATCGTACTCGCCGTCAAAACCGCTGCTGAAAAGATGTAGGGAGGTGAGACGATGAGTACCCGAATTTTTGGCTCCGGCATTAAACGCCGTGAAGACCCCCGTCTGATCACCGGAAAAGCGAAATACACCGACGACATCTACCTTCCGGGTACGCTGCATATGGTCATCGTGCGCAGCCCATACGCTCACGCCCGCATCCGAGGGATCGATACCAGCGCGGCGAAATCCGCGCCGGGTGTGGTGGCGGTCTTCACCGGAGCAGACGTTACCCTGAACAATGTGCCGTGCGCGTGGCTGATTCCCAATTCCGACCTCAAGACCGTGCCTCATCCCCCGCTGGCGAAAGACACGGTACGCTACGTGGGTGATGGCGTGGCACTGGTGATCGCCGAAAATCGCTATCAAGCGCAGGATGCCGCCGAACTGATACAGGTGGACTACGAACCGCTGCCCGCCGTCGTCAACCCTGAGGAAGCGACCAAAGACGGTGCGCCGCAGCTTCATGCCGATGCCCCCAACAATATCGCCTTCCGCTGGGTCGCCAGCAGCGGCGATGAAGGGGTGGAACAGGCATTCGCCGAAGCCGACGTGGTGGTGCAAGAACGTATCGTCCAGCAGCGGCTTCTGCCGACGGCGATGGAACCCCGCGCGGCGCTGGCGCAGTGGAACAGCGCTACCGAAGAAATGACCGTGTGGGTGACGAGCCAGAACCCGCACATTCACCGCTTCGTCCTCGGCGTGATCACCGGACTTCCCGAACACAGGTTAAGAGTAATCGCGCCGGAAGTGGGCGGCGGGTTCGGCAGTAAAATCCCGACCTACCCCGACGAGGCATTGACTGCGTGGGCGGCGATGAAGCTCAATCGTCCGGTCAAATGGACGGAGACGCGCAGCGAGAATTATCAGGCGACGATTCACGGGCGCGACCACGTGGAATACGTCGAGATTGCGGCGAAAAACGACGGCACGGTGACGGGCATTCGCGGGCTGGTGTATGCCGCGATGGGCGCGTACCTCTCCACCGCCGCGCCGGGTATCCCGACCATTTTGCACGGTCTGATGTACAGCGGAGCCTACACCATCCCCAATATCCGCTGCGAATCGATAGGCGTTTTCACCAATACCACGCCAACCGATGCCTATCGTGGCGCGGGTCGTCCTGAGGCAACCTTCCTTGTAGAACGGCTGATGGACAAATTGGCGCACAAACTGAACATGGACCCGGTGGAACTGCGCCGCAAGAACCTGATCCCGCCGTTCGAGAATGGGCATCAGGTCGCCATCGGCTTGACCTACGACAGCGGCAATTACGAAGCCGCGCTGCAAAAAGCGCTCGACATGATCGGCTACAGCAATTTCCGTCAAGAGCAGGTGCAGGCACGCCAGCAGGGGCGCTATCTGGGAATCGGCGTAACCACCTACTCGGAAATCTGCGGTCTGGGTCCGAGTCAGGTAGCGGGCGCGATAGGTTTTCAGGGCGGCTTGTGGGAAAGCACCATCGTGCGCGTCTCGCCGACGGGCAAGGTGCAGGCGATGATCGGCGCATCCCCGCATGGTCAGGGCGAGGAAACCACCTTCGCGCAGATCATCTCCGACGAACTGGGCATCCCCGTGCAAGACATCGAAATTGTGCATGGCGACACCAACAACACGCCGATGGGCTGGGGGACTTACGGAAGCCGCACAACCCCGGTTGCAGGCGCGGCGCTGGTGCTGGCAACCCGCAAGATCAAAGAAAAAGCGCGGGCAATGGCGGCGCATCTGCTGGAAGCCGCCGTCGAGGACATCGACTTTGAGGACGGCAAATTCTTCGTCAAAGGCTCGCCGGACAAGTTCAAAACCATTCAGGACGCAACCCTGATGGCAACGCTGGCGTGGGATTTGCCGCCGGGCATGGAACCGGGCATGGAAGCCTCGCAGTTCTACGATCCGCCGAACTTCGTCTATCCGTTCGGGACGCACATCGCCATCGTGGAAGTCGATCCCGAAACCGGAGGCGTTCAACTGAAACGTTACGTCGCGGTAGACGATTGCGGACCACAGATCAATCCGGTGATCGTCGAGGGGCAGATTCACGGCGGGATCGTGCAGGGCATCGGGCAGGCGCTTTACGAGGGCGCGGTCTACGACGAGAACGGGCAACTGCTCACGGGCACGATGATGGACTACGCCATGCCCCGCGCCGATCTGTTCCCGAAGTTTGAACTTGACCAGACGGTTACGCCGTCGCCACATCACCCGATTGGCGTGAAGGGAATTGGCGAAACCGGCACGATTGCCAGCACGCCGACGGTTTACAACGCCGTGATCGACGCTTTGCGTCCATTCGGCATCGAGCAGATTGAAATGCCGCTGACCCCACCGCGTGTGTGGGGCGCTATCCAGATGGCGCAGGGAGGTGCCTGATGCGACCCGCACAAGTTGATTATCATCGTCCATCCTCTGTCGCGGAAGCCGTTCAAATGCTTGGCAATGGCGATGCAAAGGCGCTGGCAGGCGGTCACAGCCTGATTCCGGCGATGAACCTGCGCCTCGCCCAGCCGGGCACGCTGGTGGACATCGGGCGGCTGGACGAACTGAAGGGCATCCACGTGAGCGGGAGTATGCTGTCGATTGGTGCGCTTTCGACCCACGCGCAAATCGCCGCTTCCGCCGACGTGAAGACTCATGCTCCGGCGCTGGCGCAGGCGGCAAGCATCGTCGGCGACCCGCAGGTACGCAACTGGGGGACTCTGGGCGGCAATATCGCCCATGCCGATCCCGCCTCTGACCCGCCGACGGTGATACTGGCATATGGCGCGACCATCCACACCCAGAGCGCAAGCGGCGCACGGACGATCCACGCCAATGACTTCTTCCTCGACCTGTTCACAACGGCGCTGGACGCGGGCGAATTGATCACCCGCGTGGAGATTCCCAGTCAGGCGGGCAAGAAAAGCGCCTACGTCAAAATGGCGCATCCGGCGTCGCGCTATGCGGTGGTGGGCGTGTGCGTGGTTTTAGGCGTGGAAGGCGGGCGGTGCAGCAGCGCGACGGTTGCCATCGGTGGCGCTGTGCCAAAAGCCACCCGATCACCCGGCGCGGAAGCCGCGTTGACCGGCTCGTCGCTCGAT
>DATGQJ010000339.1:0-2583 GCA_035304265.1 Oceanobacillus sp. | reverse complement strand
GTCTGAGGATGCCCTGCCATCCATGAGAGACCCAGCGCCAACCCCGTGATGACTAGCCACAACCAGCGTATGCGTTCAGTACGTATCGCTTCGAGAATGCCGAGCGCCGCCAGTGGCAGCCATATCCCTGCTTCAAGCAATGCCAGTTGCAGCGGGGGATAACCGGAAAGATAACCGCCGTAGCCGCCGACCACCGCCGCAACAAACGCTCCTAAAACGCTGCCGTTCCACTCGCGGGTGAGGCGGCGGACAAAGGTATACATCATCAGTGTATACGCCAGCACGTGTGCGGTCATTTCCAGTTCGAGCGCATGGTAGCTCCAGCCGCCAGAGTGCTTCGCAAGGGCAATGGTAACGAGACGGGGTGGATAAAAGACTGCCGCCTGCGTATCGGCGATAAATGGAAAACCGCCGTTGTTGTATGGGTTCCAGAGCGGCACTTCGCCTTGGGCAAAACGGGCGTATTGATAACCTGCGAAAGCCACGAACTGCCCTGAAAAATCGCCCTGTTTGAGCGATGCCTGATCCGCTTCAATGGGCGTGAACAGCCGCCAGAAGGAGAACAGCCAGAGAGCGATCAAGCCCAGAATGGCGAGCATGTCAGCACGTTTCATGACTCATCCTCACGGGGTAACACACGAACGCGCGACAAATAGGTGTAGTCGTTCGCCATGCCGCCGTCCGGCGTGACGATGCGCAGGCGTGGAAAGCCGTCAGGGGTTTGTATATACAATCCGATTTCGAGTTCATAGATTCCCGGCGGAGTGTCAGGATTGATAGTCAGGGTGTGCGTGTCCTCAATGATGTTTCCGGGTTGCCATGTCGAAGTGGGCGCTGTCCAGTTGGCGGGCTGCGCGTCTGATCCGGCGTAAATACTTAATGTAGCGGGATTGATGACGTGGGCGAAGACAACGTAATCCTGCTCGATTTCGCGCAAGCCACGCCAGTACAGCGTCAGTTCCACACTTTCACCTGCCGCCGGACTGAGATCGGAGAGCGAATAGCCGACAAGTTCAATCTGATTGTCGAAATTGACGCTGATAGGGTTGGGCACGTCCAAGTCGCTCTGGCGGGGCAGCAGTTCCACCGTGCCAATCGTGAAAGTTTCCGATCCGTCTGCCAACGTCATGCGTTCGCCTGTTGGCAAATCATACCAGCCGATTTCGACGGAGAGAGTAGTTGGCGCATAAGCAGCAGAGGGAACATAAACCGCAAGGCGATCTTGCCAGTGTGTATTCGCCGTTAAATCGCTGGCGGCGAGTAGACCATTGGAAGGATAGATGTCGCGCTGTCCAACGATTACGTCGTCGGGTGTGACCAGATGTACGAAGATGCTCCAATCGCGGCTCAAGGGCGTTTCTACGCGCCACGCGAGATCAAGCATTACGTAGTTGGCGGGTTGGGTGGTTTCGGTGTTCACCTCTGCGTGGATGAGTTCAGCCGTACCATCAGCGGCAGGTTCCTGAAAAGCTGTGATGGGCGGTTCGTCGGTTGGATTGATCGGCGATACCGCGTAGGCGGGCGCGATAACCGTGAATGGAGCCGCAATCGCGACGACGGCGAAAAAGCCTGCAACGCCCGTCAAGGTCAGCAAGCGAAGGCGCTGTGGCAGCCACCACGACAAGCCGAGCGCAATCCACATCAGGATAGACGAAAGCGCACCGAAGATCAGCCGTCCCTGCGAGGCGGGGGTGTCCATCGTCCAACGCAGATACGACACGAACGTGATAATTGACCATAGAATGGTCACGAGCGCAGGCATCCAACGTTCAAGCGTCCACTGGCGTTTAGCGAAGGTGTAGAGCAGAAAAACAAATCCGCCTAGTAAGCCAACGCCGCCAATGACGTTGAATATCAGGTAAATGGTATCAGGCAGCGGCACGTTGACCCCGCCGAAAAATCCCCAGAACGCCTGCGTGAAGCTGTGGCGCTCTGCCCACAACTGCGCGGCGTTGGCGGGAATGGGTCGCCGCCCGACGATGCTCAAGAACACGTTTAGTCAGGTGGGGTCGCCGTACAACTGCACGTTGCGCAAATACCACCAGCCTGCGATAACGATGCTCAGTCCACCGGAAATCAGCCCGCCGATCACCAGCGGACGCCAGTTGCGGGAGCGCAGGCTGACGACGAGCAATGCCAGCGCGACCAGCGGAAGCAGGAAGCCGATATTGAACTTGGAAAGCAGCCCCGCGCCCGCAACCAGCCCGATGATCACGTAGGTGCGGATCGAAGGGAGCGATTGCGCCTTCAATAGCAGCACAATCAACAGGGTGAGCAGGTTGCCGAGCAGGTTAGAGAGGTTATCGTTGTTGACCGATCCGCTGATGAATAAAAACATCGGCAAAAAGGCGTTGAGCGCGGTTGCCCCAAGCGCGACTTCGGGACGTTCCGGGAAGATGGTGCGGACAAGCGCATAGGTAATCATGACCGTCCCCAAGCCGAGCGCTACTGAGAAGAAGCGGTTCAGATGCACCGCCAGCACGGTTCCGCGCCACGGGAAGGCTTCCATTGCTGCCTGATGGACGATCATGTTGATGTTGCCGTCGGGATGCACTACGCCGATGTCAGCATGGGGATTCTGGC
>DATGQJ010000338.1:0-4266 GCA_035304265.1 Oceanobacillus sp. | reverse complement strand
GTTGCCGTTGGACGACTCGTACAGCTTCAAGATGCCGTCCGGGTATTCTTCGCGGGTGACGCCGGGGAAGAAATCAATGTAGGCAAAGCGGTTGCTATCCGGCGAGAACTGGAACGTGCCGTTGCCCAAACACGCCAGATATTCTGCGTCATCGATTCGGACGGGTGATTTGGTATTGTCCATCAGATAAAGATCACCTGTATCTCCCCCGACGTAAAAGGCGAAAAACCGCGCATTCGGGGAAGTCGCCTCGTCGCCGCAGGCGGTGACGCGCGTTGCATTGTCGGGGATATTCATCACCGGAATGATGTTGCCATCGCGGTTCATCATGGCGAGTTGGCGGGGTTCGCCGGGGCGGGTGAGGGCAACCAGAAGATTTTGCCCGTCGGGAAGATTATCCAATGCCTGAGCATCTACCGTCGGCTGTGGGGTTTCGGTGGGTGGTTCTGGTGTGGGGGATGCGACTTCTGCCGCCGGAGTTGTTTCTTCATCGCTGGTTGGGCGGGCGGTGACTTCCGGCGTAGACGATGTGCCGCAGCCGACCAGCACAAGGATCATCGCCAGTATCAACCACCCGGATCGCCGCATTGAGCGCATAGTTCACTCCAATTTGTGCGTAATTTGTATCTCCTTTTCAGTATAGCGTAGATAGGAGATATGCCAGAGGACTTTATACCCGTTCTCGCGCGTATGAGTCAGGTAAACCGCATTAGGGCGGGAATTGACCTAATCCGCTTTTATGATGAAAGTGGGCGGATGGATTCGGGAGATTGAGCATGACAGGCAGAGTTCCAGCGGATTATGGTACGATTACGCCGTATTTTGTCGTACACGGCGGCGCGGCGCGATTCATTTCTACCCACCTATATTGAAGACATGCGAATCGCACAGGAAACGCTGGAACGCGCGATGCCAAAGCGAGTTTGATGGAGGAATGATGGAAGAGCAGGTTTACGACAGCCCAACCGGATGGGTCGCCGAGCACATCCGAGAGTACGTGGAAACCGATGGGAAGAAGGGACACCACTGGCGCGGCATACCGACTCTGCTGCTGACGACACGGGGCAGGAAAACGGGCAAGCTGCGGCGCACGGCGTTGATCTACGGGCAGGACGGAGATCGTTACGTGATAGTGGCTTCACGCGGCGGTCATCCCAAGCATCCGGCATGGTATCTCAATCTGGTGGATAACCCGGACGTAGAGGTGCAGGTAGGCGCGGATAAATTCTCGGCACGGACGCACACGGCAGAAGGTGAAGAACGCGAGCGCCTGTGGAAACTGATGGTCTCGATCTTCCCGACTTACGAGCGCTATCGAGCGAAGACCGAGCGCGTAATTCCTGTGGTCGTGTTGACGCCGATTCGTCCATAAAAGCACCATTGTGAAAGTGTCAACACAACCCATTTTCGACGATGAAGATCAGTTGACACCGACCCTAAATGGGGTTACAGTGAAGGTAGTAGTGTTGGAGGAGTAGAAGGGAGTGCCCTTGATTGTGCTAGACGAGTGGCAATTCTATACTCCTGAAGGACCTGTCATCTGACAGGCGTTCAATCCTCACACGAGGATTGTCGCAGCAACATCGTAGTCCTAAATACAATCGCGCTGGTGAAAATGTGCCAGCGCGATTGCTGTTTTTATGCGGGTTGCTGCTGCCGCCGCGTTTCCAGTTCTTTGCGGATACGTTCGATGTACGGCGGAATCTGCGGCGCGGCGCTTGCTCCACCGAGCGCATTCATGAGGCGTTCAAGCGTGTTTGCCAGCGATTCCAGCGGATAATTCGATTCTTTTGGCGCAATCTCGAACATGATGGTGAGCAGGTCTTCGGTATCCTGCGTTTTGCCCAGCGCCAGCCGCGCAGTCAGCACGTCGGCATATGCCCAGTAATTGTCCACTTCTGCCTGAGTTTCGGCGAGGGCGATACGCTCCACCCGCTTGTACATCTTCATCATGCTTTCCCGATCCTGCGTACCCATGTAAAGCAAGGCGAGATTGCTGAAGGGATAAGATGAATGCGGGGTGACTTCCGCCGCGCGTTCGTATGCCTTGATCGCCTGCTCCATTTGTCCCCGACGGCGATACAAGCCGCCCAATGACCCCCACCATGATTCGCCGTCGTCGTCCACCAGCTTAGGCGATTTTTGCAGCGCTTCCAGAAAACAGTTCTCAGCTTTGTTGTAAAGCAGATCGCGTTCAGGAGAGTCGGACATCGAGTCGGTCATGCGGCGGTAGGTGAAGCCAAGCGCCGCCTTTGCCAGCGCGAAATCGGGATCAATTTCGAGGGCGCGTTTCAGGTGGCGTTCGGCATCCTCGAAGTGATCGCTCTGTACCGCCACGTAGCCGAGGCGATAATGGATGACGGGATTATTGCCGTCGAGTTCGAGGGCGCGTAAATAGGTTTCGTATGCGCCCTTCAGGTCTTGCGCCCGGTACTGGCGTTCGCCCAGCGGGAGCAGGGAAAGCGCAAGAGTCGCCCGCGCCGATTCGCGTTTTTGCTGCTCGGCACTCTGGCGCAGCAGGTCGTTCAGTTCGATCAGTTCCTTGCGCCGCCGTTCGATCTCGTCTTCAAATTCCTTACGCAGGGTATCCAGTTCTTCGTTCACCCGCTTGCGTGCTTCGGTGAGGGCGTTTTGTGCCGAGAAAAGCCGCGTCACGCCGACCACACCCAACGCACCGATAGCAATCGTGATTGCCACGCTGATCGCCTCGAAAATGCCGAGAAAGTTGCTGGCGTCTCCGGCGTAACGGGCGGCGTCTTCGGCGTGTTCACGGGCAGCAGCGGCAGCGGCTTCCGCGCGTTCAAGCACGTCATCGGTGGACGGTTCTTGCGCCTGCGCGGTCAATGGCAGCGCCAGCAGCAGGATCACGAATAAAGTGGAGCAGATGCGGCGCATAAAATCCCCCTTGCGATGCTCGATTGTTATGGGATTTTAGCACTCAATTACATGCCGAAGAAATTCTCCAGCCAGTTGCGTAGATTATCCGCCGAGGTATTGGCAGGCAGCGCGTGGATGGTTCCTTTCTTTAGAATATCTTGCAGTAGGGGGTCGCTGCTGGTACCCGCACGATAGGCGGCTGCCAGTTCGTCGGCAAAGCGCCCACTGCCATCCAGCACCAGCAGTGGGAAGCGCAGCGATCCGGTGGCGCGGGCATGTGCTTCTTGCCGGACAATATCACCGCCATTGATGACCACGCCGAGCACGGTTTCCCGTCCGGAGTCGGCAATTGCCCAACCGATTCCGGCAAGCAAGTTGGATTCCGCGCCAAAATCTTCGCCTTCCACCAGCGCGAAATGTGAGTGGTTGGGATCGAGGTCGCCCAGACGTGTTGGCGGGTTGTGTCCGGGATATGCCACCCGCGCTTCCGGGGCGACGCCCACCAGTGGAAAATGATAGTGCCTGCGATGGCGTGAAAAGCCGAGCAAACCCATCACGCCTGCCGTCGTGCCGCCGTCAACGATGACCACGTTATGTTCCTCAGCGAAGCGGCTCAAGCCATCTTCAATGCTGGAACGGGTTGTCCGCATTTCTTCAGGATTCATGTCGCTTGCGCCGCCCATAATCACCAGTACCGGACGCGGGTGAGGGAGCCGCAGCGCCTCAACCGCAGCTTTCGGGTTGGCATTTCGTGAGAGACGCACCGCGAGGGCGGTTTTGTCGTCTGGAAAGGCAATGGTGAAGGTATCCAACGAGGGCGCAGTCTCAGTTTCCAATCCGAGGAGCCGCCGTAGTTGCTGCATAATGAACTCTCCTGCGCCATGTGGGGCGTCGTTACAACATTCGTTATATATTATGCGTTAAATCCGATCTGCACACCCCTAATTTAGAGGGCAATCCTGTTATAATCCGGTTGTCGTATCGTTAGAGAGGAATTTGATAAGTGAATCCCTTTGCGCCTGCGTTACTGGCGTGGTATGAACAGACGGCTGCCGAACTCCCATGGCGCGGAACGGATAGTCCTTACCACGTTTGGCTCTCCGAGATCATGCTTCAGCAGACGCAGGTGGAAACCGTCAAGCCCTATTACGCGCGTTTTCTGGATGCCTATCCGACGGTTGAGGCGCTTGCCGCCGCCCCGCTGGACGACGTACTGAAACGCTGGGAAGGATTGGGTTACTACAGCCGTGCCCGCAATTTGCATCGTGCCGCGCAAATCGTGGCGGAACAATACGGCGGACGTTTTCCATCAACCGTCGAGGAATTGCAGAAACTTCCCGGCATCGGGCGCTACACGGCGGGGGCGATTGCCAGCATTGCCTTCGGTGA
>DATGQJ010000337.1:0-3384 GCA_035304265.1 Oceanobacillus sp. | reverse complement strand
AAAAAGCAGGTCGCTGTACTCATCAAACCCTGCAAAACGCGAATGATGACGATGGCTTCCGGCGCGGTTGAAGTTACCTCTATCCGCCACCCGATAAAATCAGGGTTGGGGGCAATCGTGATTTCAGGTGAGAACAACAGTTGAGGCAAACCCGTCAGGATGAAATAGACGGGCGGCTGACCGAGCGCCTCAATATAGGTGACCATCCCATTGACCCAGGTTCCTGATGGCGCGTCCGTCATCAACGCATAGGCGTTGGCGAGAAACCAATGCGTATCGCCCCCTGCATTTTCATAAGGACGGAGCGGGTCTAGTGACAGCGCATAAGCAAGACGCAGCACAAGCGCGGCGATCAGGATGACAAAAATCAGGCGACGGCTCATGGTTCAAGTCCGTAAAAGACGTACTGCGTTCCCGGCACTTCGGCAGCGGTCACAAAGCGCGAATCGGTTTCCGCCCCCACGTACAGCGGATCGAGCGCGGGACGGGCGGCGGGCATGAGCAAGTAGTCCACACCGTAACGCCGCGCAACCTCAATAATCGTCTCGCGGTCTTCCGACGGGAACATGACCGAGCGAATGCCCACATAACGCAAAATATAGGGGTCTTGTGTCATCAGAATAATCTCGCCATCGGCGTTAGTGTCAGGCAAGGTTTGCGCGACAGATGCCATACGCTCGATGCTTGCAAGGTAGTCGCCAGCAAAACGCGCATCATTCCGCACAAGATAGACCGCATTCACGCCGATCAGCCCGATCAACAGCGCCATCGCGCCAAGTTGAATTCGTCGGTCCGCAACGGCGCGTTCGAGCGCGTAAGCGGCGACAGGAAGCAGCAGCGGCAGTATCGACAGGTAAAACTTCTTGTAGCTGCCCGCCTGCGCTTTATAGGGAATGAAGACCGTATAGGCAACAAACCCGCCCAGAAGCAGGATCAGCGCGGGTGACAGCGTGAGCAGCTTTGCTTTATCGCGTGTGGCAATCAATATCAGAAAGCCGCCTGCGAGCAGAACAGGTAGCGCATTCAGCGTTTCGATCATCATCTTCGCCGCTGCTGCCATCTCGAACAGGCGCTTGCCGATGATCTGCGCAGGGGTTTGAGTCGCCAGCATCGTATCCAGTGTGAAATGCCGACCATAAGCGTAGTGATCGTTGTGATCGGTGAAGAACATCATGTCGTCGGTTTCGGGCGACGACCACGTACCAAATGCCTGAAGATTACGCGCCAACCACGGCGATACAACCAGCGCCGCTACGACGGGCATCAGCCAAACGTAACGCAGCCTTAGGCTTCGCCTTGCCAGCACGTAGATGATCAGTGTAACCACCAGCATGGGCAACAGGAGAATCGCGTCACTGCGCGTGAGATAGGCGAACCCCGCCGCCGCGCCGCTCCCCACGAAGGCAAATGCGCCGCCACGCCGCAATCCATGTACCAGCAAGAGTAGCGACAGTCCGACGAAAAATGCGCACAGAATCGTCGTGTCAGTACGGACGGAGTTGAGAACGAATTCAGGCAAGAATGCCGTCGTCGCCGCCGAAAACAGCGCGGTGTGTTCGCTCAAATCAAGTTGGCGCGACATCCAGTAGGTAAGCACGGGCAGCATCGAACCTACCAGGGCGAACAGCAGCAATGCCTGTGACACCCCCACCCCGAACATCTGCATAGGCAGCGCAGCCGCAACCGCCGTCAGCGGCATCCAGTGTTCTTCAGGATGGACGAGCGATTCGGGTGGAATGTTGTACTGCCAGATGTAGTCAATCGTGAAGCCGTGTCCTTCAACCAGCCGAATGCCCATGTTGTAGTAGTGATTGGGATCGGCGATACCGGGAAAGCGCACGAACAGCGCCAGTACCACCAGACGCAGCGCCAATGCTACGGCGCAGATAAGCAGCAATTTGTAGTGCGGTTTCATCAATCGCCATGTCCGAGCCAAAACCGACATTATAGCGTGAGACGGGAAGCGTCTGACAGAGCAAGTTTGTCATGCTTGACTATGCTCATGTCACGTAAACAAAAACAACCGGACACTCATCCGGTTGTTTCACTTGGAAGTGTATGGATTACTCTGCTTCCACAGGTTCTAGGATGACAATGTCGTCTGGCGAGTCGATGACCAATAGCGTATGGCTGGGGAAACGGGTCTCCAGCACCGACATCGGAAATGACGCCAGCGTGATACCCGACATTGCTCCACCGCTATTTGAGGACATTGGTTCTGCCATCGGTTCTTCGGTGGCTTCCTCAGTCGCTTCCATTTCGCCTGATTGATCGTCAGTCGTTGTGCCGGTTTGCAGATCGTTCATACCGCCCATCGGCAGCATCATGACCTGATCCCAGCCACCCTGATCCCATGCGGGATAAATCGTTCCAGTGACCTGAACACGAGCATCGCGTGTTAATTCAATGCTGAATTCCTGACCGCTGTTGTTGAGCACCAAGACCTGATCGTCGTCTAGTGCCGCGCCTTCACCTAATACGAAGGCACGGATATTGACCAGTTCAGTCACCACGCCTTCAAAGGTAACTTCCTGCCCGTAAAAAGATGCAGGGTCGGCGGTGACGATTTCGAGATTCGGCTCGACCTCTTCCAGCGGGACAACTTCTTCGGGGATACCCTCTACCGGGGGTAGTTCTTCGACAGGTTGTTCTTCTGGCGGCAGTGTAGGCGTCGCGTCCTGCGCGATCACGGCAAGCGGCAGCATCAATAGGACGATTAACATGACTCCTAAACTACGCTTCATTACACTTCCTCCTCATCCGATAGCTTCACATTCGAGGCTAGCTCAGGCGCTTTAGAAGGGAATGAAAGCCACATTGAAATTTTATTAAATGTGTAATGAACTTTATATCACTCTAGAGCCTATCTGAAAATTCGGATTTTCTTCCATAGAGTTCCCGTCGGGCGCACACGCAGGTGCGCCCCTACAAGACCCGTTGGTGGGTAGGGGCAGACCTGCGTGTCTGCCCTGCGCGTATCTGAAAATTCAGGTTTTCTTTTGTGGGAATTTTCAGACACGCTCTAGAGCGTGTTATGGACTTTGATGTGATGATAGCCCCTCACCCTGCTTGCGTCGCTTCGCTTAGGCAAGCCGTCCCTCTCCCACGTAAACAGGGAGAGGGACATAGCCCTGGTGCTCGCTCCCCTTCTCCCCGCTCGCGTGGGAGAAGGGGCTGGGGGATGAGGGGGTGAGTGCATAACACACTCTACTTTCTCTTGTAGAAATCGTTGAAACGCACACTTGACTCCCTACCCTCAACCGATATACTTATTTTCCACACGCCGCGGTAGCTCAGCTGGTAGAGCAACGCACTGAAAATGCGTGGGTCGCCAGTTCGACTCTGGCCTGCGGCACAAAAACGCCCATCTTGAGTAGATGGGCG
>DATGQJ010000336.1:0-6576 GCA_035304265.1 Oceanobacillus sp. | reverse complement strand
GACAACCTGATACTGCGCTGATTGGTCACTCAGGTTGAAATCGCCCGCAACGATTAAGGGCTGCTGCTCATCGGCGATCCGGTTCAGTAGCATTTCAACTTCAACGTCGCGCTGTTTATCGTCATAACTGGCGATCAGATGCACCAGCAAGGGAGCCTCGCGCCGATATGCCGGGACATCACGCGGCGGAATCGGATTCGCCAGATGAATGTTGTAGACGACGATTTGCCGTCCCTGCATGTCCAGCACGATTCGCTGCTGGAGCCGGTTCACGTCGCTCAGGGCAAAACTTTCGGCGTGGAGAATCGGCAGGCGCGAGAGCGCAATCATGCCGCCGTCACTCGGCTCTCTGACGTAACTGTAGGGATAGTATGCCTCAATCCCGCTCATGATGTGTTCGATCTGAAGGCGGGGAACCTCTTGCAGCAGCACCACGTCGGCGTCCTGCCCGTGAATCCACTGGATGATTTCGTCAACTTTTGCGTTCCGGCGGTAAACGTTCCAGCTTGCGATATTCAAGGTGGTATCGCCCGCCGCTAAAGTCGTGCGTGGGACGAAGCGCGGTCCGTAAGCAATAACCCCCACCAGCGCAAGGATGCCCGCTGCCAGCGCGATACGCCGCATCCCCGCCACCAGCGCCAGCGGTATCACCACCACTAAGGGAAGAAAGTAGAAGGGTGTGATCAGATTGGCAACCGCCAGCAGCCGGAAGCGATCTTCCAGCACAAGCCGCAGAACGAGGTGAATCACCAGCGCCAGCAGATACAGGCTGATTGCTGAAGCCAGTAGTTGCCGCGTACCGCTGACGATCCGGTTGTGGGTTGCAGTGTGAGGAATGCGGCGTGCTGTAAACGGGATCGGTGTACTCACGAAGCGACGGTTGCTCCATTGGGCGCGAGTGTTTCGCGGAATTGCAGTGCGTAGAGTTTGGCGTACAAGCCGTTGTGTTCCATCAATTCGTCGTGTGTGCCTGCTTCGACAATCCGCCCCGCATCCAATACGGCGATACGATGGGCAATGCGGACGGTGCTCAGACGGTGCGCGATCATGATTGTTGTTCGCCCAACCAGCAGCCGCGTCAGAGCCTCTTGTATCGCCTGTTCGCTCTCGCTGTCCAGACTCGACGTGGCTTCGTCCAGCAGCAGAATGCGAGGGTCTTTCAAAATCGTTCGCGCGATGGCGATTCTCTGGCGTTGTCCGCCGCTGAGTTTCACCCCACGCTCACCGACAATTGTATCATAACCATCCGGCAGCGCTGTGATAAATTGATGGGCGTTGGCGGCACGCGCGGCGTCGATCACTTCTTCCGGCGCGGCGTCCAGCCGTCCATAGCGGATATTTTCTTCGATAGTGCCGCCAAACAGCAGTGTTTCCTGCGGCACGATGCCGATTTGAGCGCGTAAACTTTCCTGCTGGACGGTGCGCAGATCGATTCCGTCGATGCAAACCCGCCCGCTGGTAGGGTCATAAAAGCGCGGAATCAGGTTGAAAATGGTGCTCTTGCCCGCGCCGCTGGGACCGACCAGCGCCAGCACTTCACCCGGCGTGATCTCCAGATTGATGCCGTGCAGCACTTCGTCGCCCGTCGCGTAGTGAAAACTCACATTTTCAAAGGTGATGTGCCCCTCAACGGGGGGCAGAGGAATGGCAGTGGACGCATCCTGCACCTGCGGCGTTTCGTCGATTAAATCAAACACGCGCTTTGTGCCGCCAAGTCCCTGTTGCAGCGAGGCATACAAACCCACCAACCCGCCGATGCTGCCGACGATCAACTGCCCGTAGATCATGAACGTGACCAGATCGCCGATGCCGAGCCGTCCCGCGATCACTTCCTGACCGCCGAACCAGAGGAACGCGCCGATGCTTGCCAGCCCAAGAAAGCTGATCAACGGCGAGAAGACCGAGCGAATTTGCAGCAGACGGATGGCGGCGCGGAGCGCCTTGGTGTTCGCGCCGCGATAGCGCTGCGATTCGTAGGGTTCGCGGGTGAAGCTCTTGACCACGCGAATGTTCTGGAAAACTTCTTCTGCGACGATGGTTGAGGACGCGAGTTCATCTTGAATGATACGGCTGTAACGGCGCAGCCACATGCCGAACACGCGCCCGGTGACGGCAACCACCGGCGCAAGCACGAGGATGAACAGCGACAACCGCCAGTTCAGACTGAGCATCACCAGTAACGCGCCGCCCAGCGTGAGCAGTTGTTCCAGCAGCGAGGAAAGGTTGGAAGTGAGGATCGAGCGCAGCATGGTCACGTCGCTGGAAAGCCGCGAGACCAGTTCGCCCACCCGCCGCTGCTCGAAAAACGACAACGACAGTTGTTGCAGTCGTTCGTACAACTGCAAGCGCAGGTTGAAGGTGATGTGCTCGCCGACGTAACCGAGCGCATACGACTGTATCAAGCCAAGCACCGTCCGCAGCAGGAAAACCAGCAGCAGCAGCAGCGTTGTCTGGTTGAGCAGGTCAAGGCTGTTAGGCTCCAACAGTGAGTCGATCAAATCTCCGGTGACGAGGGGATAGATTAATCCCATCACCGTCGCCAGAACCATTGCCACCAGCGCGATCAGGATATAACCGGCATACGGGCGAATGTGCCGCGCCAGCCGCCGCCAATCGACGCGCGTGTCCTCGCCCGAATTCGGTCGTATCAGCGACGCAAGACGATGCATCAAGGCTTGCTCCCGGTGGTGGACATGGGGGCTTTCAGAATGCCGCGTATTTTTTGCGTGCCGTAAGTCACCAGCAGGCGAATTGGGCGCAGCACGTAATAGAGAAACGAGAGGCTTTCGGGCAGCACGATCATTGCCACATCTTTCGGACCCGGCTTCACCTTTTTACGCAGTGGGTAGCGCAAATAAATCAGCCGATCCAGCCAGCTTTCGCGCATTCGGATGTGGAAGGCGTAGACCTCGTTATCAATGGGTGGCGACGTGTGTTCCTCGAACATCACGCTTTGAATTTCCTGTGTGAACTGGCTTATGGCATGGCGGTCACGGCGCAGCATCGGCTGGATGGCTTCGGGAAGCGCTGTGCCGAGCATCTCATGGGCAAGCGCCAATCCGATCAACAACACCCTTGTGCTGCGCTGTCGTGCTGACTGCGCGAGAATGTAATCCCAATCCATTGCCGGGTACACACGCAGAAATTCGGCGAGATCGACCAGCCACGCCAGACGCATCCAACGATGACGGGCACCGTGCGCACACAGATACATCAGCATATTTTCAGGGCGCGGACGGCGGATCGTGAGATTGAAAAATCGCGCGGGTTCGCAGCCTTCCCAGAATGAAAACGTGTTGGATAAATGGGCGAAATGCGGCTTTGCCAGTCGCCAGTGGAGTTCGACGGCGTGTGTGCCATCCGCCGCGGTGAAGAAATGATTGTAGAGGTCGTGCGCCTGATCGTGTTCTTCTTTGTCGCCGTAATCGTCATCTTGCCGGTAGCCGAGCGACTTCAGCACCTGCCTCGCCTGTGGCACATCTTGTTCATGTACCAACACGTCCAGATCGACAAACTCGCGCAGGGCAACGTCGTGGTATAGCTCCATTGCCAGTGCGGGACCCTTGAATGGCATGGCTTCAATTTGTGCTTCCTCCAAACGGGTGAGAATTTGCATCAGCTTAGAGGTGAGCAGCAGATTGCGGCGGGCGTTGTCCTGTACAAGCTGCTTGAGAGCATCCCGTATATTCGCCGGGATGTTGTCGTCAAACGTGGGATGCAAATTGCGATACAACAGGCTGACGACGCCATGCCGACGCGCAAGTCCTACGAGTGCGCTCCAATCGAGCGACTGCTCAAGCAGGCAGGCGACCCGCTGTTCGACGGGTTTGAAATCGGTTTTGGCGCAACATACAAGCAGTTCGTGTTCTGGTTCGGAGAAATTCACGCCACACCCCGCTTCATAAATCTTCTTCGATCATGGCGGCAAGGTCAGAGAGTTCGTCAAAATGGAAGCGGCGACGCAGGCGGCTGATCGGTACACGACCCGCAATCGCAGCGCATTGTTGAAGGTGCAGAAATTTAGTCGGACTGTTTGGCGGTTCGGAACGCCCATACGTAAACAACATCAAGGTCTTGAAGGCATCCTGCCGCGCCAACGGCTCGATGCGCGACTCTGGGTGGATACCGTGATCGAGAATATAAATCCGTCCGACTGGCAGCGGCGCATCGTAAAAAGAGTCGTGCGCGGCTTGCACGCGCTTATCATAAGCGGAGTCGAGGCGCGGAAGCGGGTCTGGGGATGTGCCGAGCGAAACTAGTGCATCGGGCCACAGCTTACGCTGCGGAAAACCGGGCAGGGCAAGCGGCGTATCCGTTTGCATATCGACCACCAGCGCGTCGTCCGAAACCAGCGGATGCCCGCGTGTTTGCATGAATGCCGCGAGGGTCGATTTTCCCCAGCCGGATTCGCCCACGAAAGCGACTGCCTGATCCTCGATGGCGACGACGCTGGCGTGAACGAGCAATAACTGGCGTTGGTGCAGCAGATGGTTGAGCGCCGCGCCAATGATGCTGTAGCGCAGGACGATAGGCTCTACTTCCGGGGCGGGGTTGACCTCGATGAAACGACCTTCAGAGATTTTGAAAATACCAATATTTTGCCAGTGTAGATATGCCAGTTGTGGGGAACAGATCGTATAGACCTGATCGATAGGCGTGTGTGGCGGCAGAGCCAGATCATCGTTATAGCGAATCTGGATGTCTGCTCGCTCGGTTGAGGGCATCAGTTCTGGAAGAGGAATTTCGGAACCGATGTTTAATCCATAAGCGCGATAACCTTGCATATTCACCCACTGGGTTCTTTTGAAACCACCGGGCGCTGTGTTGTCCAGCATCCAGTAGAAGGGCATCGAAAACGACGTTGGCGACGCGCTGGCAACTCGCCAGCGCGTCAACTTGAATGCGTGTCGCCACGCAGCGGCGTGAGTCATTGCCGAAGCACAAAAACTCACCCGACAGGGATGCCAGGGTTCGCCTTAGGGGGCGAATTCGCTGCCGACAATCGGCGGCGGCGCACCTAGCAGGTCTTGGAAGTTGGCGAGATTGTTTTGCTGAGTGATCTCAGCAATATCGCCATGTACCGTGAGTTCGGGTGCAGTGTAGACAGCTTTTTCCTCATTCACGATGTTGCTCCTTCCTAACACCGATAAACATTGCGGCTGTATTCACAGCCGCCCGTCGTTTCGTAACACAAGCGTTACGAAGCTTCGGCTAGCCTGTGTGTGAGTTTCACTCCGCTGGCTGTAGTGGACTATTGGAGGTGGGATGAACGCGAAGGTGAAAGACTCACCTGACGCTGATGCCAGGAGTCATCCTAGCAAGAAGTTGGCTTGTAAATTTTGCTGAGAGAGTGCAGTGATGTCGCCATGGATGATGAGTTCGGGTGCAGTGTAGACAGCGCTTTCGTCTTTCACTTTGACTTCTCCCTGACTCAACTTATGTTAGCGACGATGCTCCAGCTTGCCTGATGTTTCGTAACGGTAAATATTCCAAACTCTCGTGAGCTTTCTTCCGTTCGCTAGAACGTATTCTGCTGAGTGATCTCGACAAGCTTTCCGTGGATGATAAGTTCGGGTGCGGTATAGACGACTTTTGCTTCGCTCACGAACCACTTTTCCTTAACTCCACTTACGATAACGACTGTATAACAGTCACTTGCCAGTTTTGTAACTAAAAGCATTACAAAACCTTCGCTATTATAATGACTTTTTGAAAATTTCAATACCCCTTACATCAAGACTTTTGTACTGTTTCTATATGATGTGACCTGAGCCATAAGTACAACATCATCACCAGCCACAACTGGGTTACGCCCGCATCGTCTTCATGCCCTGCTTCTATGTAATCTTGATACGCTGCCCGAAGCGTGGTCAGATTGACGTAGGGCGCAATCACGTCCGAACTGGTAAAAATTGCCTCGTGTAATAAGTGGCTCCCGAACTCACGGAACGTCGTCGTCAAGCCCGGTCCGAGGTTGGATTTTGCGCTGCGCCATTGAATTTCGGGCGGCAAGATTCCTTCCATCGCGCGGCGCAGCACGTAGCGCGACCATCCCTGATTGAGTTTCTGACTCGCCGGAATGCCGTAGCAGTATTCGATCAATCGTTTGTCCGTAAACGGATAACGCGACTCGACCCCGAACACTGCGCCCGTCAAATCGATCAGTTCCAGTACGCGAGAAAGCGTGCCGCCGTTCATCCGGAAATAATGCTCATCACGGTCACTATCGAATTCGTTTGCCCGCTCAAATTCGGACGATTCTCGCCGCTCGTAAAGTCCAACACGCGCCGCCAGATTGGGGTTGATCAGGGTGGCGAAAACCGGTGCAATCCCGTTGTGTTTGACCGCAGGCGATTGTGCGCCGTTGCGCAGTCCGCGCCAGCGTTGCCGCAGCGGATCAGGAATCATCGGCAGCAGCAGATAATTCTTGATCAGCTTGCGCCGAGACAACCCGAAGTTCCGGTGTAGTGGCTCGATTCCGCTGGCGATAGTCAGCCATTGTTTCCGCTCGGCAAGCCGTTCCAGCGCAGGGTAGCCGAAAATCCGCAGCATGTTGGCGGCGCTGAAATTCGGGTA
>DATGQJ010000335.1:0-2209 GCA_035304265.1 Oceanobacillus sp. | reverse complement strand
GTCAGGCGAATATCGACTTCGACCATATCCGCGCCGAGTTCCGCCGCCTTTTTGACGGACTCCACCGAATTTTCCTGCGCATGAGCCGATGCGCCACGATGGGCGATACGAAGCACGTGCCGCTGGTGTGGTGGCGTGGTTTCGCGGAGCGTGTCTGCCCACCACTTGACACGCTGCGGTATCCAGCGGAACAGCGTATCCCATGGAACGAAAACGGCGGCGCGAAGGTCAAAGACGTTGGAGAAATCGAAAGACGGGGTGAAGGCGAGCCGTTCCATGTAGCCATGAACGACGCGGTTGTTCAAGGGGGTACGATCTCGAATGATGCCCTCAAAGAGCGGCGTGACTAAAACGCCCATCTTGCCGCTGTGCCGGGTACAGGACTCGGTGATGGATGGAGCACGGTCAAGCAGCCAGCGCGAGGTTGGAGCGAAGGCGTGCTTGCCCGGTTCGGAATAGATGGTCACACGCCCATCTTCCAGTGGTACGTGCCCGGTTTCATTCAACATCTCATGATAGCCGCCGTGCGAACTGGCTTCGGCGGCGACGACCTGCTCATCGGCATCGAGATAAACCCAGATATGTTCGAGTTCGTAAAGGTGTTGAATCTCCCAATCCCACCAGATGGCATATTCGATGGCGCATATGGCGTTCGGGGGCAGTGTCATGTCACGCGGGAAAGATGGGGAAGGGGCGCTCTCACGAAAGACGGTATAACCGACGACGGAAGGCAGAAATGGTTCTTTCACGTCGAAACGGATGCGCGGCGCATGACGGACGGCGAGATCGTAATCGCGCTGGTCAAGAATGGTGCGATCTAATGTGGCAAAATGGGTTTGAGCAGCTTGATCTAAATTGGTCATAGGTCATTACACGCCAAGGTGAAAGAAAAAGCGAATTGAACCACAAAGGGAACTATGCCTCATATGACGATTTGTACAACTAATTTTAGAGAGTTTGCACATTGCCATAATCCTGATTTTTCGTATGATTATCAATGGTTTTGCAACAGGTGAGATGAAATGTTTACTCTAACCAATTGCAAGAAGGCGAAGAAGACCAACCCCGACCAATAAAGTCTGGGCATTTGTGTTTTCTTCGAGTGAAATGACGATGAGAACCCGCCTAGACTGGCGGGTTTTTTGTTGCGGAGTACAGAAGATGTTTTTCCAACCGTTTGACACCAAGAAGAAGCAGGGCAAGAAGCCGGACACCCGATCTGGATAGTTGCGCTGCGCCTGAGTTGTGTGCCCACCGCCGTCCAGATCGAAACTGAGACGGCGGTTTTTTTGTGAGTCTTTACGAGGAGCTTTTGAAATGTCGAATTGTCCTGAATGTGGAGCAGAAGTGGTTATCCCCGCCGACGCGATGCAGAACGAACTGCTGCCGTGCCCTGACTGCGGTACGGAACTCGAAATCGTCAGCCTGAACCCGCTGACGCTGGAACTCGCGCCGGAAACCGAAGAGGACTGGGGGGAATAATGCGGATTGGCATTCTGGTCACGCACATCCGCCCCGAAGAAAAACTGTTGATTCAGGCGTTTCAGGCGCGGGGAATCGAGCCGGACATCCTGCTTGACCGTGACATCCACCTGTATGCAACGGGTGGATCGGAGCAACTCGCGCCGTCCGGCGTTCCCTGGTGTGATTACACCGTCGTGCTGGAACGCTGCGTAAGCACTTCGCGTGGGTTGTACCTGACCGCCATTCTCAATTCGTGGCGAATCCCGACCATCAATAGTTACGCGACGGCGTCGTTCTGCGCGGATAAGCTGCAAACGACGCTGGCGCTGGCGAGGGCGGGCGTGCCACAACCCGCCGTAATGGTCGGATTTGAACCGGACAGCGCGTTGGAGGCGCTGGAAGAACTTGGCTATCCTGCCGTGCTTAAACCCGTGACCGGCTCATGGGGGCGGCTGCTGGCAAAGGTGAATGATCGTGAGAGCGCCGAAGCCATCATCGAGCATCGCCAGACGCTCGGCGACTACCAGCATCACACCTACTACATTCAGGAATACGTGAAGAAACCCGGACGTGACATCCGCGCGTTCGTGGTGGGCGATGAGGTGATCTGCGCGATCTACCGCACCTCGCCGCACTGGATCACCAACACGGCGCGTGGGGGACAGGCGAGCAACTGCCCGATCACGATGGAAATTGAGATGCTGTGCCGGAACGCGGCGACGGCAGTGGGCGGCGGCGTGCTGGC
>DATGQJ010000334.1:0-5125 GCA_035304265.1 Oceanobacillus sp. | reverse complement strand
TTGCGATTTTCTGCCAGCGCCGCCGTCAGGTTTTTGATGTATTCTCGCCACGTCTGTTTGGATTGCTCCTCGTCGTTACAGGGCGCTTCGTACATGGAGAGCTTATTGACCTTGCTATCGAGCGCAATCGCCGCGTCCATCGCCAGCACCGCGCCCGATGAAATGCCGTGAAGTGATGCCGATCCCCCTACCGCGTCAATCAACGCTTCGATGTCTTCAATCTCGCGTGCGACAGCGTAAGGTTGGGTATCGGTGCTGTCACCTCGTCCCCGACGGTCATAATGAACGACGGTGAAATGAGGTGCCAGCAGTTCAGCTAACTGCTTATGCCCCTGATCGAAGGCGCGATACTGCAACGCGCCATCCACGAGGATCACCGCCGGACCCGTGCCGTACTGATCGTAGGCGATGGTGGTGCCGTCTTTTGAGGTGACTGTCTTCATGTACATTTCTCCTGTGCTAATCGTTTAATCACTTGATTCGAGTAGTGGTCGTTTCGTATCCACCACCACCGGGATACACCCATCCGCCGCTCAAGGTATTGCCGTCGGCGCTGAACGTTCCTCTGTAATACGCCGGAGAACCCTTCTCACCGCCCCAGATCGTGAGTGTGTCGCCGTCGATTTCGTACACGTAGGTGAAGGTATTGCCCGCATTGTCGTAAATGCGCGATTTGATCTCCTTGCTTGGCGGAGCGCCGAACTCCTGCTCGTGTCCAATGATTTCGATGCCTTTGGTTCTTTGACCCCCTTGCTCAAGATCATAGTGCTGTATCAGGAAGAAGCCGCCTTCCATCCACTCGTAGCGAACCTCTCCAACTGCGCCGCCAGATACCTTCCATGTGCCGACCAACTTCTCCAGACTTTTGAGGTCGGGATTTGGTGTGGGCTGTGCCTGATAGTTGTCTGTCATGATCATTCTCTCCATATGGTGTTACTGGATAATACGGTAGCGAAGATGGGTGACTCCGGGCGCATCCACCACCCGAAGAATTTCCAGATCGAGCGGCGTGATGCCAAGATGGTCGAACAACCGAACACCACCGCCGAGCAGAACCGGCGCAAGGTCGATGCGAATTTCGTCGAGCAATCCGGCTTTGATTGCCTGCTGTGCGATGCTGGCGCTGGCGACACTCACGTCTTTATCTCCGGCGGCTTGCTTTGCCTGACGGATAGCGCTCTCAACCCCATCGGTGACGAAGATGAAGGGCGAATCCGGCTTGTTGACCCATTCCTGCGGCGGATTATGGGTGACGATGAAGCAGTTTTCGCCCCCCGGCGGTCTGCCGCCCCACGCATGAGCGATGTCGAACATCCGCCGACCCGCCACCATCGACCCGAACGTTCCCCACTCTTGCTGAAGCAGATCGGCGCTGGCGCGTGAAGTCGTGAAGACCATGTCCGTACCTTCCATCGGAAGGTCTACGTCGCCGGACCAGTACCACGCAAAGAGCGCCTGCCCGCCGTCGCCCAGTCCATTGTCAGGATTATCGTTTGGACCGGCGACGAAACCATCTAACGACATCGAGTTCTCGAAAATGACTTTGCCCACGTTTTGCGCTCCTCACTTATTCGGGTATGGGTGCGTCGAGGAAGGAGACGATCATCGATGTGAGCAGATCGACGTTGGCTAAGACGCCTGTGTGGGTCGCGCCGGGAATCACGGCACTACCGTCAGGCAAACAGCGACAGCAAAGCCATGGACTGATCAACATCTCACTCCTCCAATAGAGATATGGGTTGGAAATTCGTGATGTCTAGGCGTTTGGCTGGTAGGTCAGGAGCGCCACACCGGTGCTGGTCGTCTTACTGCTGACCAATTTCATCCGCTTCAACGCACTCCCGTCTTTGAAGAGCCGTTTTCCGCTGCCCGCGATCACGGGATGAACCATGAGCGTAAGTTCGTCCAGCAGGTCGTTTTCCAGCAAGGAACGCACCAGCGTAGGGCTGCCGGAAACGCCGATGTTTTTTCCGGGCTGCTGCTTGAGTTTGGTGATCGCTTCCGCGAGGTTGCCTTTAATCAGGGTGATGTTGTCACGATCTCCCCACGTGACCTTGTCCAGCGTGGACGAGACAACGTACTTGGGGGTGTTGTTGATGTGGCTTGCATAGGGTTCGTCCGTCGCGGTGGGCCAGTAAGGTTCCCATTCCTGATAGGTCACGCGCCCCAGTAGAATGGCGTCTTCCGCCGCGATGTGCGCTTCCAACGCCGCCATCATGCCGTCGTCGAAATGGTCGAACTGCCATTGATCCGGCGATTCGGTCACGCCGTCGAGGGATATGAACAACCCTGAAACAACTTTTCTCACGTCGATTCTCCTTCTGTGGGCGAATTTACAGACTGGCGAGGAATTCCTCTAGTCGGTTCAGCGATTCGGTCATTCCCTCTTCCATGCCCATCTTGAGTACCTTGTCTAAGTCTTCCTTAGTTTTATAGAGTGCGGTACTCGTGAGCTTGGTCGCGCCGTCGTGTTCGGTGAACTCGACGGTGATCCGGCTTTCTGGCAGTCCTTCCTTTGGATTGCCTTCCGCGTCGGCGAAATAGTCGGTGTAGACGATTCGTTCCGGCGGCACGATTTCGTGGTAGATCGCCAATCCGCAGCTTTGCTCGCCTTCGGGACCCTTCATACAGTAGTGCCACTGCCCACCGGGGCGAAAATCCATCTTGGAGATGGGAAGCGTCCAGCCTTTGGGACCCCACCATCGGGCGAGGTATTCCGGTTTGCTCCACGCCTTGAAAACCAGTTCGCGCGGCGCGTTAAAGACACGAGTGATGACAATCTCCCGATCCGATGGCATGGTGATTTGAGTGGTACTCTTTTGGTCGATCATGGGTGACCTCCCGATGCGTTATGCCATTACCCTGAGCAGTTCCTCAAACCGATCCCAACTTTCGGCTGTGCCTGTTTCCATCCCTGATTGAATCATCCCATTTCGCGCTTCGACGGACTGAAAGACCAGAAGGTCATTCACGGTGGTTTTGCCGCCGCGATCTTCAAAGGTGACGGTTTCCAGCAGCACGTGACCAGCCATTGCCTCGAATTCAAACGTATGCACGATCCGCTCCGGCTTGAGGATTTCGTGGTACACGCCGTTGAACGCGAATGCGTTGCCGTCCGCGTCGTGCTGTACAAAGCGCCAGATGCCGCCTTTCCTGACATCCATCTGATCGACAGAAGTTGTCACCGATCTCGGACCCCACCACTGCGGGATGAGCGTTGGATCGGTGTATGCCCTGAAGACCAGTTCGCGCGGTGCATCGAAGTCGCGTGTTGCAAGGATGGCGTGTGATCCCGGTTCGGCGATGAGCTTAAGTTTCTCCACGATTCTTCTCTTCCTCTTGTAGTTCATCCAGCAGTTCGTCCAAACGCTCGAAGCGTTCTTCCCACAGGGCGCGGTACTTTTCCAGCCACGCATCGACTTCGGCAAGTGGCTCGGCGCGGACTTCATACCAGTGTCGCTGCGCATCCTTGCGCACCCGCACCAAACCCGCCTCACGGAGCACTCGTAACTGCTTCGAGATTCCGGGCTGGCTGATTTTCAACAGGGTTGCCAGTTCACCCACCAGACGGGGCTGCTCGCGCAGCAAATCCAGAATGTTTCTGCGGGTCGGGTCTGCTAATGCTTCAAAGGTCGTGATCATAGAACAAATATACCATATTGGTTATATAACTGTCAAGGTATATAAGAGGGTTGATGATGAGGAAAATCGAGTGTTTGGAGGGGGAAATCTGTTCAAGGATTGGCAAGTTTGGCGACGATTCCTGCAATGCGTCGTTCACGGGTTGCCTGTGCCTTCGCGGTTTCGACCTGCCGGACGTATTCCTTGCGCATGGTGTAGGAGAGCGCGTCGAATGCCTCTCGTGCGCCCGGTTTCTCCGCCAGTGCCGCCGCCAGATCGTTGGGGACTTCGACGGTGCGCGGCTCCGTATCCAGTTCTATCGTGACCTCAATTTCGTCTCCGGCTTTGATTCCAGCCGCTTCCCGGTTTTCGGCGCTGACGGGGAGCATGAACACGTCGCCATAAGCGGCGACGGTGCTGCGGTAGGTGTAACTTCCGATGGTCACGCGCACAGGGGGACGTTTATGCGAACCGAGGCTTGCCACAAGCTCTGCCGGAACTTTGATCCCTGTGGCGGTTTTGCCTTCGAGCAACAGGGTCGTGCGGAATGTGGGCATCATACGCTCCTTTCATTCGCTTGTTGGAATAACGTTGCCAGCAGATTGTAATCGATCTCCTGTCCTTGCTTGATTTTGATGGTCTTTCTGTCGCCGTTTTCCGATGATTCAAAAAGTCCGTCGGGCGTTTCGAGATTTTGCGCGTTGAAAATCGTGAAGCTCACCCAACCTTTTGCTGTGCCGAGCACGCCTGCGTACTTGCCGTCTTTCAGAAAATGCGGCTTGCCATATTGTATCCGTTCCTCTATCTGCGGAACCGCTTGATGGACGATTTGGCGAATGCGCGTGCAAATCTCCGCTTGCCACGGTTGGTCAATCTTGTCGATATAAGCGCTGACATCCTGATTCATCATTTGGACTCCTGTGTGGTCTTCGTATAATACGCCACGCGAAAGCCGAAGTCTTGTACGGAAACGACACCCGCCGAGGTCAAATGCGTTTACTGGCACTCATCGTCATTTTGTGTACATTACTGGTCCCACTGCCAACCCACGCGCAGACGATCCGCCGCTGCACCGAGCAGGCGCTGGATAACGCGCTGGATCGGGCGCAGGATGGTGACGTGTTGGTCTTCAACTGTTCCGGCACGATCACGCTCACGTCCACGCAGGTGATCAGACGGAGTGTGACGCTGGACGCATCCGGGCACGATGTCACGATTGATGGGGGAAATGCGGTACGCCTCTTCCACATCATGCCCGAAGCGACAGTGGTCATACAGGGTTTGAACTTCACACGCGGGAGCGCCGAATCGGGCGGCAGCGCCATCAACAATCAGGGCAATCTCACGCTCGTCAACAGCACCCTGCGCGAGAATGTTCACGCCGTCGCCAACTTTGGGACGATGATCGTGCGCGACAGCACCTTTGCCGATAACAACGGCGTGGGCATCTACAACTCCGGCGATCTGCTGGTTCAAAGCAGCACCTTCACCGGAAATACGCACG
>DATGQJ010000333.1:0-8485 GCA_035304265.1 Oceanobacillus sp. | reverse complement strand
CGGCGACTTCATCGAAGACGACAAAGTGCCGGGACCGGTGGATGCCGCCAGCCGCCAACTGCTGAAAGAGCAGATTCGCTCGGCGTTGGGCGTGTTGAGCGAACGCGAACGCGAGGTGCTGGAAATGCGCTTCGGCTTGCTTGACGGGCAGGATCACACTCTGGAAGAGGTGGGTAAACATTTCGGCGTGACGCGCGAACGCATCCGCCAGATTGAGGCGAAGGCACTGCGCAAGCTGCGCCATCCTACGCGGAGTCGGCAACTGCGGGACTATCTGGAGATGTAAGTAAGCGCAATTTGAACCGCAAAGTGGGGTGGCAGATGTCACCCCATTTTGTTTTAAACCGCCGAGCCTCGAACAACGCAAAGAAGTGAAGGGGAAAAGAAAGGCACAGAGATGAGAATTCTTGAGAGTCGCAAATCCACTTCCTAGCTCGATATGAGGTAGTGCCATGTCCAATCTTTTCTCAAAATCCATCGTCATTCTTGATGCGCCGTCCAATCTCGGATTGAAGCAGTTGCGGGATCATGAGCCGGGAGTGTGGCAGATGCCGCAGGCGCTCAGGATGTCGGGATTGGTAGAGAGGCTCGGCGCGATAGACGGCGGCGTTGTGCCGCGCCTGCCGTATGTTGGGGAGATCGATTCTGAAAGCGGCGTGCGAAATGCCGATGCAGTGCGGGAATATAGTCTCACGCTGGCAGATGCGGTGGGGAAAGTTTTGGACGCAGGACAGTTTCCGCTGGTGGTGGGCGGTGATTGCAGCATCTTGATCGGGAACATGCTGGCGCTGCGGCGGCGCGGAAGTTATGGGTTGATGTTCATTGACGGGCATACCGATTTTCTGAACGCGACGACTTCTTATACCAAAGCCTCTGCTGGAATGGACTTGGCGCTGGTGACAGGGTATGGTCACGACAAACTGACGAGGTTGGATGGATTCAAGCCGCTGGTGCGTGAAGCGGATACGGTGGCGTTTGGCTATCGTGATGTGCAAGACCCCACAACCTATGTGGCGAAAGCGATATTTGAGACGGATATTCTGTGTGCCAGTCTGGATGAGATAAGAAACGCGGGCATTCCGGCGTCGGTGAATAAGGCGCTGGAGCGATTTCGATATAGTGGGTTAGAAGGTTTCTGGATACATCTAGACGTTGATGTGCTGGACAGCGAAATCATGCCCGCCGTCGATTCGCCGCAGCCGGATGGACTGCGCTATGATGAACTCATCGAAGCGCTGCGTCTATTATTAGGGTCGGGGTTGGCAGTGGGCATGGAAGTGACGATTTTCGACCCGGATTTAGACCCCGATGGCAAGTATGGACGCGAACTGACGCAAGCATTGGTGGATAGTTTTCGAGTATGAGCCAGCTTATTTACTGCCCGATATGTGGTCATGTGCTTGGCGAACGCGAAGAAGGCGGGCGCATTCGTCAGGCGTGTGATAACTGTGGCTACGTGCATTACGTCAATCCGGTTCCGGCAGTGGGCATCCTGATTGAGATGGATGGCGGGTTGGTGCTGATTCGGCGCAACAATCCGCCGCATCGGGGACGGTGGACGCTGCCGAGTGGATTCATCGAAGCGGACGAAAGCGCGGAAGAAGCGGCGGCGCGTGAGGCAGAAGAAGAGACCGGACTGAAAGTAGACATCATCGAACTGGCGGGAGTCAATTCGTTCCCTGAAGGTCCACCGATGAGCGGGATCATGATCTTCTTTCGGGCGCGTCCGGTGGGCGGCGAACTGAGGGGCGGTGACGATGCCAGCGAAGCCAAGGTGTTTCAGCCGAATGAAATCCCGCTGATTCCGTTTCGGACGCACAGAGAGGCGGTGGCGCAATGGCTGGCACGGCAGCAGCTACCACCGTCTGAACATATCCAGAGCGAGGATAACGAACATCCCGGCTTCACCATTCGCGCGGCAGAGGCGGGCGACGTGAATGAAATCATCGCGCTGCTGGAATTAATTCCGGCAAACCGAACCGTTGGACGTGACGAATGGCGCGAGATCATTCAGCGTTTCCACGAGCAGGATAGCATCAAAGTGTTCGTTGCAGTGGCGACACAGCAACCGCCGCTGCTGATCGGCTTTATCGCCATGTCGGTGATGCGCTCGCTGACCGAAGGATGGGGCATCATTAATGAAATGGCAGTGCTGCCGACGTTTCAGCGCAAGGGCGTGGGGGCGGCTTTACTGGAAGCGGCGCTGCGCTGCGCGGAACGACACAAATTGAAAGAATTGTTGGTCAACGCCGAACGCGCCAATGACCGCGCGAAAGCCTTTTACGCGACTTTAGGGTTTTCGCAAGGCAATTTCATGCGCATCAAAGTGCGGTAGAAAACAGTAATCTGAGCGGCGATACATATACGTCCGTTGTTAAGCAAATAATGAAAAACGGCGCTGTTTTGTTGCAATTCAGATTAAGTCATTTATACTGTAATTATGGAATAGCTAAAAGGAAACGATTCAATGGAACTTCAGAACCTCAATGATTTACTGCTCGATCACCTGAAGGATTTATACGACGCGGAGCACCAGATCACCAAGGCGCTGCCCAAGATGGCGAAGGCAGCATCCTCACCGCAGTTGAAGACGGCATTTGAAAAGCATCTGTCTGAAACCGAGAACCAGATTCGTCGTCTGGAGCAGGTTTTCGAGACGATGGGGAAGAAAGCCACCCGCAAAACCTGCAAGGGGATGAAGGGGCTGATTGAAGAGGGCGAAGAAATCCTGAAGGAAGATGCGGCGGACGACGTGCGGGATGCCGGGTTGATCGCGGCGGCTCAGAAGGTCGAACACTACGAAATCGCGAGCTACGGTACTGTGCGGGCTTACGCGGAGATGTTGGGTATGAATGAAGCCGCAGACCTGCTGCAAAAGACCCTTGATGAAGAGGGCAACACGGATAAGAAACTGACCCAGCTTGCCGAGAGCAGAGTCAACGTGAAGGCACAGTAGTAAATTCAGATCGTGAAGTTTACGGGGTGGCGGTTTGTCAGTCACCCCTTATTTATTTGGAGTTCAAATATGAGTCAACAAGAGAAGCAAACCTTACCCCCGCAGCAGCAGGATCGGCAGCCGGGGATCGAATCGGAAATGACGCCGCGCCCGAAATTCGAGGATCGAAACTATAAAGGCAGCGACAAGCTGCTCGGCAAAGTCGCGTTGATCACGGGCGGCGACAGTGGTATCGGACGTGCGGTTGCTGTCTACTTCGCCAAAGAAGGGGCGGATGTCGCGATTGTGTACCTGAATGAGCATGAGGACGCCGAGAAGACCAAGCAAGAGGTGGAACAGGAAGGGCAGCGCTGCCTGCTGATTTCCGGTGATGTGGGCGACGAAGCCTTTTGCCAGCGGGCGGTGCAACAGACGGTTGAGGAATTTGGGCAACTCGACATTCTCGTCAACAATGCCGCCGAACAGCATCCGCAGGAAAGCATCGAACACATCACCGCCGAGCAGCTTGAGCGGACATTTCGCACCAACATCTTCTCATATTTCTATATGACTCAGGCGGCGATGGAACATCTCAAGGAAGGCAGCGCCATCATCAACACGACTTCGGTGACGGCTTATAGAGGAAGTCCGGCGCTGCTTGATTACTCGGCAACCAAAGGCGCGATTGTAGCGTTTACGCGCTCACTATCGCAGTCGCTGGCGGAGAAAAACATTCGCGTGAATGGGGTCGCGCCGGGTCCCATCTGGACGCCGCTGATTCCGTCCACGTTCCCGCCGGAAAAAGTAGCAACCTTTGGCGCTGACGTGCCGATGAAGCGTCCGGGACAGCCGGAAGAGGTTGCGCCATCATTCGTCTTTCTCGCTTCGGATGATTCATCGTATATCACCGGGCAGATACTTCACCCCAACGGCGGCGAGATGGTGAACGGTTAAGAATGTTTGGGAAATTTGAAACAGGGGGTTGGCATTGCCAGCCCTCTGTGTTTTTGTAGACATGGAGGGATGAGTGTCTATAATCGTGCCTGATCCAACTGCGACTAGGGAAAATCTATGTTCATCAACCAGAGCCACCTGCTGCTTCACAACCCGGCTCAATTGAATTATGGGATTGCGGTGACAGATGTCGATAATGATGGAAAGTTCGAGGCGGTGGTGGCGGGATTTAGCCATCCGAATCTCGTCCTGAAGTGGACAGGGCATGGTTTTGAAAATATCGCGCCGCCTACGCTGGCTGACCCGCGACGGCAGGCGATTGGTGTCGCAGCCGGTGATCTCGACAGCGACGGACAGGAAGAAATCTATATTCTCAATACCGACACCTTTGCCGGACAAAAACGGTTCGCGGATCGTCTGTTCGACGGCGTAGATGGCGAATGGATCGATTTATTTTCGCTGCCAATGCATCAGGCGGTGTTGAACTTGACTGCCGGACGTTCGGTGGTTTGTGTGGATCGCTTCGGCGACGGGCGCTACGGGTTTTTCGTCGCCAATTATGGCGGACCGATGTGTCTGTATGAACTGGACGAAGACGGACGACTTCAGGATGCTGCGCCTTATGCCTACCTGAACAAAATCACGGGCGGGCGTAGTGCGCTGGCGCTGCCGTTGATCACACCGCGAATGGATATTTTCGTCGGCAACGAGAACGGACCAAATTTCCTGTTTCGCAATAATGGCGACGGTACGTTCGTGGATGTCGCGGAAGAGATGCGCATACACGTTCCGGTGGAGAACGCGCGTGGGATAGCGGTTCTGGATGCGAACCGGGATGGCTTGTTCGACATTGTTTGCGGGAACTGGGAGGGCAATCATCGCCTGTTCGTGCAGCGTGCGAGCAATCCCTTTGAAGATTTTGCTCCGGCAGACTTGCGCACACCCACACGAGCAAGAACGGTAATCGCTGCCGACTTCGACAACGACGGCTATGAGGAAATTTTCTTCAACAATATCGGTGAACCAAATCGTCTGTTTGCGCAGAAGGACGGTGTGTGGCGAGCAGTGGACATTGGCGACGCGCTGGAAGCGAGTGGACTTGGCACTGGCGCGGCGGTGGGGGATTTCGACGGGGATGGACGGCTGGAACTGATCGTCGCGCACGGCGAATCGGGATTACAGCCGCTTACGTATTATCATGTCGCTCATAACAACAATCACTGGCTGCGGGTGCTTCCTTATACTATTTATGGCGCTCCGGCGCGGGGCGCTGTCGTGACAATAGAAGTGGAAGGGCAGACACAGATTCGCGCGATTGATGCGGGTAGTGGCTACCTCTGTCAGATGGAACCTGTGGCGCATTTCGGATTGGGGCAGGCGACGCAGGTAGAGCGCGTGACAGTGCGCTGGCTCGATGGCACCGCCGTCACCATTGATTCGCCGGAGATCGATCAGATGATTCAAGTGGAATATCCAGTAGCGAAAACGGTTCCCAGATAAGCCAAAACAGTTGGTTTTAAAGGGGGCAGCGTAAGTTGACTTCGCGTATGCGTTTCGCTATACTATGTTTATACTGTTTGTTCCAAATTGAACAATCGCCGTTAACCTCAGGTTGAATCTTATGGCTTTAGAAGAGTTTGCACCCATTGCAACCTTAATGGTACTGTCGATACTGCTGACTTTTATCATTCTGATTATTTCGGCATTATTTGGTCCACATCGTCCCACATCGCGCAAGACCGCACCCTACGAAAGCGGTATGAAACCCATCGGTCCTGCGGTGCGTCGTTACTCGGTCAAGTTCTATCTGGTTGCGGTGTTGTTCATCCTGTTCGACATCGAAGTCATCTTCTTTCTTCCCTGGGCAGTCGTCTTCCGCGAGATGGGGCTGTACTCGCTGATAGCAATTGGTCTTTTCACCATCATTCTGACCATTGGATTGATTTATGAGTGGAAATTGGGGGCGTTGGAATGGGAGTAGTATCGTCTAAACTGGGCAATCTGGGCGTCGTAACGACGACTCTGGATACAGCGGTGAATTGGGCGCGTACCGGCGCGATGTGGCCCCTGCTTTTCGGGCTTGCGTGCTGCGCGATTGAAATGATGGCGACACAGGCATCAAATTACGACCTCTCCCGCTTCGGCATGGAGTTGAACCGTGCCAGCCCGCGACAGAGTGACCTGATCATCATCGCCGGACGGGTGTCCCGTAAAATGGCTCCGGTTGTGCGGCAGCTATATGATCAGATGGCGTCCCCGCGCTACGTGTTGTCGATGGGGGACTGCGCTTCGTGCTCCGGTGTTTACAACAACTATGCGCTGGTGCAAGGTGTCGATGAGATCATTCCGGTAGACGTGTACGTGGCAGGCTGCCCGCCGCGCCCGGAACAACTGATTCACGGCATTCTGACCCTGCACGAGCGCGTGCGTGGTGAGCATTTGAACGAATGGGTCGTTGAAGGGGCACGATAATGCAAATTGAGAAAGCCCTCGATCCGGTAGAAGCACTCAAAGGTGCTCATCCTGAGATTGTTCAGGATACGCACTTTTTCCGTGACGAGACCACGATAATCGTCGCGCCGAAAGATATCGTGACCGCAGCACGCTATATGCGTGATACCCCCGGTCTGCTCTACAACTATCTTTCGGACATCAGCGCGGTGGATTACTACCCGGAATACAATCGTCCGGGACGTTTCGGCGTGTCCTATCATCTGTACTCGATGCTTTACAGCCGCCGCATTCGGCTGAAAGTATTCGTTCAGGAAGATGAGCCAGTCGTGCCGACCCTGACGGTTTTGTGGGGCGCTGCCAACTGGTTAGAGCGCGAAATCTACGACATGATGGGCATCAGGTTTGAGGGGCATCCTGACATGCGCCGCGTGTTGATGCCCGACGACTGGAACGGACATCCGCAGCGCCGTGACTACCCGTTGGGGTACGAGACGGTGATGTTCTCGTTCAATTACGACCAGATCAGCAAACATAAGCCATACGCGAAAGAGTAGGTGGGCTATGGCAATTTCAAATATCAGCCGACCCCCGGAAAACGCTATCGCGCAGGAGCCAACCTGGGAGGGTAGCGTCGAAGAGTTGCGGGGACTTGTCTCGGAGCGTGCGCTCACGGGCGAAACCATGCTGCTCAATCTTGGACCGCACCACCCAAGCACGCATGGGGTGCTGCGTCTGCTTCTGGAACTGGATGGTGAGGAAATCGTCACCTGTCTGCCGGACGTTGGCTATCTGCATACCGGCATCGAAAAAACCATCGAGTCGAAGACCTACGAAAAAGCCGTTACCTGCACTGACCGTATGGATTACCTTGCCCCCATGTCGAACAACATGGTGTTCTGCCTTGCGGTAGAAAAACTGGGCGATATTGACGTGCCGGAACGGGCGCAGATTATTCGCGTGATCTGCATGGAACTGACGCGCCTCAACAGCCATCTGGTGTGGCTGGGAACCCACGCGCTCGATCTTGGTGCGATGAGTGTCTTCCTTTATTGCTTCCGCGAGCGCGAGATCATTCTCGATATGTTCGAGATGCTTTCCGGGCAGCGGTTGATGACCAGCTACATTCGTCCGGGTGGTGTCTGGCGCGATTTGCCGCCGGAATTCCTGCCCGCGCTGGAAAAGTTTGTCGAGATTTTCCCGCGCCGCGTGGATGATTACGAGAGCGTCCTGACCGATAACCCGATCTGGAAAGACCGCACCGAAGGTATCGGCGTGGTCGAACCGGAAGAAGCGCTCGCGCTCGGCATGAGCGGTCCTTCGCTGCGCGGCAGTGGCGTCAACTGGGACATTCGCAAGGCGATGCCCTACTCCGGTTACGAGCAATACGAGTTCAATGTGCCGCTGGGCGATCACGGCGACGTGTATGACCGCTTCTGGGTGCGCATTCAGGAAATGCGCGAGAGCATCAAGATCATCCAGCAGGCAATGAAGCGCCTGCCGAAATCCGGACCGTTCCGTTCCAACAATCGCAAGTTTGTGCCGCCGCCACGCGCGGAACTTGGGCGGAGCATGGAAGCGGTGATCCATCACTTCAAGTTGTGGACGGAAGGCTTTTCGCTGCCCGACGAAGAAGTGTACGTCGCCATCGAAAGCCCGCGTGGTGAGATTGGTTGCTATTTACACGGGACTGGCGGCAACAAGCCGCGTCGCGTTCACTTCAAGACGCCCTCGTTCATGCACATCAGCGCCCTTGCCAAGATCGCGCCCGGTCATATGATTGCGGATCTGGTCGGGATTATCGGCAGTGTGGACATCGTGCTGGGCGATAGTGATAGATAAGAGGAAAGTGGAAAGTTAAAAGTGGAAAGTGAGCGAACGGCAACACTTTTAACTTTCTACTTTTGACTTTCCACTCATAGGACTGTTTATGCTCGCAGAAAAGTACGCGCAAGAAATCGACAAGACGTTTAGTAAGTATCCCAATAAACGTTCAGCAGTGATGGCGCTGCTGTATATGGCGCAGGAAGAGTACGGGTGGGTGTCGCCTGAAGCAATCGTCGAGGTGGCGGAACTATGCGACCTTGATCCGACACAGGTGCGCTCGATTGCCGGGTTCTATACCATGTATTCGGAGCAGCCGAA
>DATGQJ010000332.1:0-2606 GCA_035304265.1 Oceanobacillus sp. | reverse complement strand
TCCACATCCTGCCTCGCGATCTCCGCTGCAAGCTCGGATTCAATCGCCCGCTTTGCCGCATCTGCGTGATCGCCCATCACCACAAAGCAGAAATTTTGCTCGGACGACGCCTGCGAGATCATCAGGATATTGGTGCCCGCTTTCGCCGCCGCCAGAAACGTCCGTCCGGCGATGCCGGGTACGCCGATCATGCCCTTGCCGCTGACCGTGAGCAGCGAGACGTTGCGCACGCAGGTCACGGCTTTGATGACGGTTTCGCTCGGCTGCCCATTGGGTCCGATGAGGGTCCCTTGATGCTGCGGGTTGAAAGTATTGCGCACGCGCAGCGGAATGCCTTTGTTCAGAATCGGCTGCACGGTTTTGGGATGCAGTACCTTCGCGCCGTAAAATGCCAACTCCCCCACTTCCTGATAGGAGACATAAGGCAGCACTCGCGCCCGGCGATCAAGGCGTGGGTCGGTGGTCATCACGCCGTCCACATCCGTCCAGATGATGAGTTCGTCGCTGTCGGTGCAGGCTGCGAAAATCGCGCCGCTGTAGTCACTGCCGCCGCGTCCAAGCGTCGTCACGTGCCCGTCTCGCGTTCCGCCGATGAAACCCGTGATGACAGGCGTGATTCCGCTTTCCAGCGCAGGCAGCAGCTTGTTTTCGATATTCGCCTGCGTCTCTTCCCATTGCACGCTTGCGCCGCCGTAACGATCATCGGTGACGATGAACTGGTTGGCATCGTAGGCAACGGCGTTGATCCCCTGCTGGCGCATCGCGGCGGCAACCACACGGCTGCTCATGCGCTCCCCGAAAGAGACCACTGCATCCATGATTCGCGGCGTGGCTTCGCCGAGAATGTTCACCGCCTGACACAATTCGGTGTGCTGGTTCATCAAGGCGCTGACTTCATGAATCACGGTGTCACGATCTTTGCCCGGTGACGTGAGCAGATTGACCGCTTCTTCGTGGCGATCCCGCAGTTTCTGGGCGCAGGAGAGATACCCCCATTTGTTCCCCGCCGCCGCCTCATGCATCGAAGTGAGCAGCGCGTCGGTCACGCCCGACATCGCGGAGACGACCACGATCACGCGGCTGCCTCGCGCTACCTCATCGCCGACGATGCCCGCGACGCTGGCAATCGCCTCCGGGCTGCCTACCGATGTCCCGCCAAATTTCATCGTCAGTGTTTGCATGGGTTCTTTCCCTCACAGGATGCGCAAATAAAAAAGCGTGTGGGGGTTCCCACACGCTTGAGTTTCCTAATCCGTCCGGCACTCAGGTAAGCGTCAACTCCCCCGCATCACATCAGTATGTGGAGTAGTGGTACCCATGCCGGTAGTGGAGAAATGTTGGTGAATCATAATGACAATTTGCTCCAAGACATGGTTATGGTAGCCCGATTGCGATTTCGTGTCAAGCGATCATCTGATAAACAGTCAATTAACAGGAGAAAGTTTGAAAATGGTTTGTGTAGCTCGAAAAAACGCCCAATTACCCTTATAGTTTTCCGTGATTAGCTGTCTGCTGAAAGCTGAAGGCTATGCCCTGTTTCATTCGTATTCTCACCCCCGATGGCTTGCAACCTGTGGATTACAGCGCCGAGTCGCTGGCGGACGCGGCAAAACACGAGCCGCGCGAAGGCGTTTATACCCTCACCAACACGTTCAACACTTTTCAGGTACTCAAACTGGATGCGCATCTGGATCGGCTGGAAAATTCGGCGCAGCAGGTGAACATCCCGCTCAAGCTGGATCGCCCGCGCCTACGCGCCGCCCTGCGCGAGATGATTGAGGAAGCGAATTACGGCAACGTGCGCTTCCGCGTCACCGTACCGGCAAACACGCCTGAAAACCTGATCCTCTCGCTTGAACCGTTCAAACCGCTTGCGCCTGAGGTTTACGCCAATGGGGTGCGCTGCGTCACAGTTTCGGATGCAGCACGTACCGATCCCGGCGCAAAAACCACCGACTGGATGCATGACCGTCAATCCATCGAGGCGTGGCTTCCGCCGGGCATTTTCACCGGATTGCTACTCGATCAGGATGGCAACATCCTCGAAGGGTTGAGCAGCAATTTCTACGCCATCCTCAACGGCGAACTGCGCACCGCCGGACAGGGCATCCTTCCGGGAATTTCGCAGCAGATCGTCTTTGAAGTCGCGCCTGTGATTCTGCCCGTCCGCAAAGAGGCGATACACGTTTCGGAGATTCCGACCATCGACGAAGCCTTCATCACCAGCGCCAGCCGGGGAATCGTTCCGGTTGTCGAAATCGACAATATTCAAATCGGCGATGGCGCACCCGGCGCGAACACCCGCGCCCTGCGTGAAGCATATCTGGCGTGGGTGAACGAACATCTCGAAGACCTGTAGTGGCTTAAAGCGGAGTCTTGAAGTCGTAGATTCCTTCGCGGATCGCCCAGCGATGCCCCTCACGCTGGCATTTCATGGTGTCGCCCTCACGCACCAGATCGCCGCCGCATTCCGGGCAGGCGAAAAGCTGCTCCGTATCCATATTGTTCGGCGTTTCGCCCGTCGCAACGCTTTTGATGAAGATGCTCGGAGAGACTAGCAATCCGGCAGGCTGGATCATCTGGTCAAGTGCCGCCAGTGTGGAAAC
>DATGQJ010000331.1:0-8108 GCA_035304265.1 Oceanobacillus sp. | reverse complement strand
GGGCTTAGGAATGGAAAATCGTCATCAAGGGGATCGAGACGTCATTAGCGTATTACTAGTTGATGACATCCCTGAAACGCGGGAAAACATCAAGAAACTTCTCGCCTTTGAGGAGCAGGAGTTTCGGGTTGTAGGGTCGGTCGGTACCGGGCGCGAAGCTCTCAAATATGCGATGGAAATGAAGCCCGATATCGTGATCATGGACATCAACATGCCCGATATGGACGGCATTCAGGCGACCAGCGAAATCACGAAACTGCTCCCGACTGCCGCCGTGATCATGATGTCGGTGCAAACCGATGCTGACTACCTGAAGAAAGCGATGCAGGCAGGAGCGCGTTACTTTCTCGGCAAGCCCGTTGACCCAGACGAGCTTTACGGCACCATTCGCTCGGTATACAAGAGCTATGAGCCTATCCGCCGTCAGCAGCGGGCAATGCAGGAGATGCCGCTTGAAGTCTCCTCTCGTAAACTCACACCCGCGCTCTCGGAGGATGGAGAGGTACGCGCCGGTCACGTGATCGTCGTCTACAGCCCGCAGGGTGGCGTAGGATGCACCACTATCGCCACCAACCTCGCTTCCGGGTTGATGAAAAAGGGCATCAAAGTCCTGCTCATCGACTCCGACCTGCAATTTGGCGATGTGGGCGTCTTCCTTAAGCTCCAATCTCAATCTACCCTGCTCGATCTGGTTCCGAAGATTGAAGACCTCGACACGGATTTCTTCGACAGCATCGTTTCGGTGCATGAGAGCGGTCTAAAAGTGCTTCTGGGTCCGCAAAGACCGGAATTTGCCGAAGAGGTCGAAGCAAATCCCACAGCAGTCGCCCGGATCATCGAAAAGGTCGCCAGCAGTTACGACTTCGTGGTGGTTGATACCAGCAGTCGCATTGATGAACTGCTGCTGTCCCTGACTGACATTGCCACGAAGGTGGTTCTCGTCGCAACGCCTACTCTGGCAAGCGTCAAGAACGCGCGTTTTGTCCTCGACCTGTTCGATAAGATGAATTATCCGCCAGACAAAACGGTATTCGTCCTTAACCGTGTCGAAGACGAGCGCAGCCGTAATCGCGTAACCATTCCAACCGAGATCATTGAAAAGCACCTCAAGCGCTCGGTTGAGGCGAAAATCCCTTACAACGAACAGGTGATTCTCGCCGCTGTAAACAAGGGTGTGCCAGTGGTTGCATCCCAGCGGGATCGCTCACGCTCCCCTATCAAGGAACTCATCGAACTCTCCGACAATCTCTTCAACCTGCTGATGTCGGGTGAGGCTGATGACGAAAATGTGGACGACAAGAACAAAAAGAAGTCCGGGATTGGTATACGGCTTCGCTAATCTAGGTATACGTCATTCTTACGAGTTTTAGAGTTGGAGACCCGTGTATGTCGCTACTCAATCGTATTCAAAAAGGTGGGAGTTCAGGTGGTGGGGGTGGTGATCTGCCGCCTTCTGAGAGTGGCGGTGGTGAGGAAGCGTCGCGCCTTGCCGCAATGCGGGCACGTCCGCAAGCAGTCGCTGGTCGAGCGCCCGGACGTGGAACAGATAGCGGCTATATCGACCTGAAGACGCGAGTCCAGAATCGGCTGCTTTCCGAACTCGACCAGTCGATGGACTTGACCCGCAAAAACGAAGTGCGTTCACATATCGAGGAGTTGTTCAACGCCATCCTCGCGGAAGAAAGCATGGTGCTTGCCCGCGCTGAACGTCAGCGCCTGTTCGAGCAAATCGTCGCTGAAATCCTCGGCTTCGGTCCGCTTGAACCGCTGCTTGCCGATGAAAGCATCACCGAAATCATGGTCAATGGACCGAAGAACATCTTCATCGAGCGGAAAGGCAACATCACCCGCGCCAACATCGCTTTCGAAGACGATGACCATGTTATGCGCATCCTTGATCGTATCGTCGCGCCGCTGGGTCGTCGTGTTGACGAAAGCTCGCCACTGGTAGACGCACGTCTGCCGGATGGTTCGCGTGTGAATGCCGTTATCCGCCCGATTTCACTGGTGGGTCCTACCATCACCATCCGTAAATTCTTCAAGAAGCCTCTGACCGTCGAAGATTTGATCCGCTTCGGCTCGATCACGAAAGAAATCGTCGAGTTCATGCGTGCTTGCATCATCGCACGGCTCAACATCATCGTGTCCGGCGGTACTGGCTCTGGAAAAACGACCCTGCTCAACGTGCTTTCGGGCTTTATTCCGAACGACGAGCGCATTGTGACGATTGAAAACGCGGCGGAATTGCAACTGCGTCAGGAACACGTCGTCACGCTGGAAAGCCGCCCTCCCAACATTGAAGGCAAGGGGCAAATCACCATTCAAGACTTGGTGGTCAACAGCTTGCGTATGCGTCCTGACCGCATCGTCGTCGGGGAGTGCCGTTCGGGTGAAGCGTTGGACATGCTTCAGGCAATGAATACCGGTCACGACGGCTCGTTGACGACGCTGCACTCCAACAGCCCGCGCGATACTATCGCCCGTCTGGAAGTGATGTGCCTGATGGCAGGCATGGACTTGCCGGTACGCGCTATCCGTGAACAAATCGCCAGCGCGGTGGACTGCGTGTGCCATCAGGAACGTCTGCGCGACGGTTCGCGTAAGGTCGTCAAGATCACCGAAGTGCAGGGTATGGAAGGTGACATGATCACCATGTCCGACATTTTCGAATACGAACAGACGGGCGTGGAAGGTGGCAAGATCGTTGGACGCATCCGCCCCACTGGTATTCGACCTAAATTTACAGACCGCATTGAAGCGGCGGGCATCTACCTGCCTCCGTCTGTCTTCGGCGTTGGTCGCACCTACTAGACGGAGAAAATGGCGCGATGTCGAATATACAGATAATCGTAATTGCCGTGGCGGTCCTCATTGCCATTGGGATCGTTATCTGGGGCATAATCAGCGTCCGCACTGAGAAAGATTTGATCGAGGAACGTCTGAGCACCTTCGAAGATGGCGGCGAGTCTTTCCTCGATCTTACTGTCGATGAAGAGGGTGAAGGGGAGGATAAATCGCGCGACTCCGCGCTTAGAAGACGACTCGACACCCTCGTCGCCGATAAGCCATTTGCGAAGAAGTGGCGCACTCAGCTTGCCCGTGCCGACATCAAACTGACTGTCGCCGAATACGCTGCCCTGCACGTCATTTCCATGTTCGGTTTCTTCGCGCTTGGCTATTTCGTGCTCTTCGGGCAGTCGCTGGTCATGGGCGTGGTATCGGGATTTGTGGGTTTCTTTGCGCCGCGTATTTACGTCTCGCGCACCATTCAAACCCGGCTCGTTCGCTTTGAAAATCAACTTCCAGATACGCTTGGTTTGTGGGTGAACGCGCTGCGTTCCGGTTACAGCGTGCTTCAATCAATGGAAGCCATCGCCCGTGACGCGCCAGAGCCAACAGCCACCGAATTCAAGCGCGTTGTGCAGGAAGTGCAGCTTGGCATCGACATGGAAGATGCACTTGCTCACTTGCTCAATCGCGTGGAGAGTGACGACCTCGACCTTGTGATCACCGCCGTGAACATTCAGCGCGAGGTCGGCGGTAACCTTGCTGAAATTCTGGACGTGATCAGCCATACCATCCGCGAACGCATCAAATTGAAAGGCGAGATTCGCGTACTCACCGCACAGGGGCGCATCACCGGCTACCTGATTAGCGGTCTGCCGATTGCGTTGGCGCTGTTCCTCTACGGCATCAATCCCGGCTATATGGGTCACCTGTTTGAAAATCGTATGTGCGGTTGGCCCATGCTCGGCATTGGTCTTGCCCTCATCGGTATCGGCATGGCGATCATCCAGAAAATCGTGGATATAGATATTTAGAGGACAAACATGTCGCCAATTCTAGTGCTCATTATTCTGATTGTCGGCGCGGTTGTTGTTGGCGGTCTTGTCTATGTCGGCATGAAAGAGGATCGCGGCAGAGACCCGCTGCAAGAGCGCCTCGCGCAATATGAAGACAAAGAACTGCCGCAGTCGCTTGAAGAAATCGAACTCTCTCTGTCCTTCAAGGATCGTGTCGTACTGCCACTGATACGGAAAACGGCAAACCTCACGACAAGGTTCACCCCGCAGAAGCAGCTTGAGGATGCACGTCATAAGCTGGAACTGGCGGGCATGACCATGGACCCCGGCTCCTTCTTCGCTATGCGAATTGCCGTCACGATTGGTCTGGGTCTGATGGCGTTCTTCGTGTTCTTTGTGAACTCACCGTCTACGCCAAGGACTACCGCACTGCTGTATACACTTGCAGGAGCAGGACTTGGTTACATCCTGCCGATCATGTGGTTGAGCAGCAAAATCCGCCGCCGTCAGGAAAGCATCGTCAAGGCGCTACCCGACGCGCTCGACCTGCTCGTGATCTGCGTGGAAGCGGGTCTCGGCTTCGACATGGCAATGGGCAAGGTATACGAGAAGTGGGATAACGACCTCTCGATTGCTTTTGGGCGTGTGCTACGAGAGATTCAACTTGGAAAGATACGCCGCGAAGCGCTGCGTGACATGTCCCGCCGCATGGACGTGCCCGACGTAACAGCTTTCGTCGCCGCGATCATTCAGGCGGATCAACTCGGCGTGAGCATGTCCAAGATTCTGCGTGTGCAGTCTGACCAGATGCGTACCAAACGCCGCCAGCGTGCGCAGGAAAAGGCGCATCAAGCCCCTGTGAAGATGATCATCCCGATGGTGTTCCTGATCTTCCCGTCGCTCTGGATCGTGCTGCTTGGACCATCCGCCATCATCTTGTTCGGAAGCCAGGAAGTGAACGCTGTATTTTAATCCTCGTCTATCCGTAACTGGACGATATGAATATGTATGAATCCGCAGAAGCCCGCAACGGGCTTCTGTTGTCTTCAACCCAACGCCTATGGAATGTAGCACTTGACCTGCTGTTCCCGCCGCGCTGCGTGGGCTGCGGGCGAGTCGATTACGTCTGGTGCGAGCGTTGTCAGGCAGAAATCAACGCCATTCCCTTTCAAACCGACATCAACACCCTTGAGCCGCTCACCGCAAGTGCCGCCACTGGCATTCACGAAGGGAAGCTGCGCGAGGCAGTACAGGCGCTCAAGTATGAAAACGTCCGCGCGATTGCGTCCCCGTTGGGCGAAAGGCTCTCTAATTGCCTCGCCCAACTAAAATGGACGATAGACATCATTGTTCCGGTGCCATTACACATGTCCCGCCTCAAGGAAAGAGGGTATAATCAAGCACAAGTGTTAGGGGCACATGTGGCAAATCGACACTCCATTCCCCTTGTTCCAGATGCCATCACCCGATGGCGATCCACCAACTCACAAGTCGGTCTCACCGCTGCCGAGCGGAAGTTAAACGTCGAGGGCGCATTCACCGCGAATCGTGAACGGGTCAATCAACGCACTATCCTGCTCATAGACGACGTATTTACGACAGGTTCTACTCTGAAGGCGTGTGCGCAGGCGGCGCTTGATGCAGGTGCTGCTGCGGCATATAGCCTGACAGTAACTGTCGCGCGTAATTAACGAGGGAGTTGCCATATGGAAATCATCATTAGCGGACAGAATGTGAAGGTCAATGATGCGCTGGAAGAGTATGCCCGGAAAAAGCTGAGTCGGTTGGATCGGTATCTTCCCAATATCACCGACGTGCGAGTAGATTTCGTGCGTGAAAACAGCAGGCGTGGTGAGGATTTGGCGCGGGCGCAAATCACCGTCCGTCACCGTCGCGGCGCAATCCTACGAGCCGAAGAGAGCGTGCCGGGAGATTTTCAGGTCGCGCTTAATCAGGCGTTGGATAATATGTACCGTCGCATTGAGCGTTTCAAAGGCAAACGCAGCCGCAAAGGACGTGAACGATTCAGCGCCACCGTTGATGAACTCAATCTTGCCGAAGAACTGCCGGGAATCTCCGATGGTGCTGCGTCTGAAGAAGAAGAGGAAGTGCAAATCACGCGCCGCAAAGAGGTCATCGTCACCGCCATGACCGAAGATGAAGCCATCGAGCAAATGGAACTGCTCGGTCATAACTTCTTTCTCTTCTTCAACGACGACACCCGCAGCATCAACCTGATCTACAAGCGTCGCGCCGGTGGCTACGGCATCCTCATTCCCCGACTTGAGTAATTTCTACCACGTGGGGGCGTGACCCGCCCCCACTTTCATCCGCCAGTTGCCCACAATTTTCGCAGCACCAGATACTTGCGCAGTTCATACCACCCCATCAAGGTGCTCAGGCGCAAGCCGTGCAGCCCATCCCGATGCCCCTTCAAGGTGACGAAGCGCCACCAGAATTGGCGCAACGGTTGCAGTATGTAATTCTGCGGCTTCGGGCGTATGCCCTGCTCATAGAGTATCCGCGCATCATAGGCAACGTAGCGGCGCTGTTTTTCGGCAAACTGTCGCGCATCACGATAATTGTAGTGAATGAAAGGATGCTCCAGCGTTCCCTCTTCCTCATCCAGCACTACGACCTCGTGTACCTTGCGCGTTGGGTCGTAATGAGCAGCACCAACTTTGAGCAGCCGTGTCTGGTAATCGGGATACCACCCCGCGCCGAGCGTCAATTTGCCAAAAATGTAGTTGTGGCGAGGAATGCGAAACCCTGCATACCCCGGCAGCATGATTTTCTCACGCACTTCTTCCGCCAGTTCCGGCGTCACGCGCTCGTCAGCATCGACAAACAGCACCCACTCGGTAGCACCACGCACCACGTCCAGCGCGGCATTTCGCTGGCTGGCGTAGTCCTCGAATTGATGCTGAATGACCTCTGCCCCCGCCTGCTGTGCCAGCTTCACCGTATCATCGGTGCTGAAGGAATCAAAAACGAGAACGTGATCGGCAAACCGAACGCTCTCGATACAATCAACAATGTGGTCTACTTCGTTATAGGTGAGAATGATTGCCGTCAACCGCATCAATGAAGCGCCATTCCTTGTACCGTTCTGTAAGCATCAATCACAGCCGCTTGCCCTTCTTGCGCCTGCCGGATTTTGCGTCCCATTCCAACTGCGATCAGCCTTCGCGCCAGCCATAATTTCCAGCGTGGATAATACTTCTCGAACAGACGCAGCCGACTGCTCCACAGGTTGATGATGCTTTGTGGGCGTATCTGTGTCGTGCTTTTTCCGGCGAGATGCACCACGTGCGCGGCAGGAACACAATACACGCCCCAGCCTGCATCATGGATTCGCTTTGCCCAGTCGATTTCCTCGCAGTACATGAAGAATTTCTCGTCGAACATGCCGGTCTGTTCGATCACCTCGCGCCGCAGCATCATGGTTGCGCCAAGCACAAAATCCACCGGAAACGGTTGTCCCGCCTCGTATAACTGTCGTGGATAACGCCCGTTGAATCCGCCTTCAATCCACCTGCCCGGCGTCGGGAAAAACTCGACCCATAACTGGCGCAATCCCGGAAACGTGAAAGCGCTGTGCTGAAAGCTACCATCACCGTAAGTCAGTCGTGCTCCGCACAGCCCCCATCGCGGATGTGACATGAGTGCATCGTAGAGTGTTCGCGTTGCGCCCGGTTGCGTAATCGTATCGGGGTTGAGCAGATATACCGCATTGGGGAGAGTTTTATCATCCGCGCAGATGCGACGAAGCGCAAGGTTGTTCGCCGCGCCAAAGCCGAGATTGTGCTCGCTCTTGATCAGAATTGCTCTGGGAAATTCAGCCGCAATCGCTTCCGGTGTGCCGTCAGACGAGGCGCTGTCCACCACGTAAACGTCCGCTTCAGGACCGTGAGCGTCCAAATCTGCGAACAGGCTGCGCAGCGCCTCTAGTGCCAGCGTCCGAACGTTCCATGTGACCATCACGACGGCGAGTTCAGCCGTCCGGGGTTTTTCCGACATCAACTGCCTAGCTGTGCGAAATCCAACCCCGTACTTTGCAGGAACGATTCAAATTCGTCAAGGTCGGCGTCTTCAAAACGCGCCAATCCATCGTGATCCAGCAGCGTTTCCAGATCGTCCGAGCTTTCCATCGCCAGCAAACCCTCGATCAACCGCCTACGTGTATCGAGGTTGAACGAGGGCGGATACATGAAAACGGCGTAGGGCATGGTCGCCGTCTGATTCAGAACGCGCACCGAATCTTCTACGTCGTCGCCAAACCGATCAAAATCCGCCGCCGTGACC
>DATGQJ010000330.1:0-3210 GCA_035304265.1 Oceanobacillus sp. | reverse complement strand
AGCGACCCGTCGGCGGAGGACACAGGTCGAAGCACATGATAATATCCGCGCCGAGATTTTCCTGTATCTGCATCGAAACTTCGGGCGTGAAACGATGGCGGCTGCCGTCGATGTGGCTCTGGAAGGTCACGCCTTCATCGTCGATTTTGTTGATCTGGGCGAGGCTGAACACCTGAAATCCGCCCGAATCCGTCAAAATTGGACCATGCCACTGCATGAACCGGTGCAATCCGCCCATCTCACGCACGAGATCAGCGCCGGGGCGAAGGTGCAGATGATACGTGTTGGACAGCACCAGCGTCACACCGATCTCAATCAGATCGCGTGGGGGGACGGCTTTCACCGTCGCCTGCGTCCCGACAGGCGCAAAGACAGGGGTGGGAATATCACCATGCGGGGTGTGAAAAACACCCGCCCGCGCTGTGCCGTGCGTTTTTACGCGCTCAAATGAGAATGACATAATCTTATTCACAGTCGAACGTGCAGATTATAGCAAACAATCTTCTACACATGAATTACAGCGTGTTTGCCGATGTCACAAACCGTTCCGCTGAACCGTCTTGTTTGTCGTGAAGAGTAGGTATAGAAGGAGAAATCACATGGCTCGAATACTGGTGACGGGCGGCGCAGGCGGACTCGGACGTGAGATCGTCAGCCGTCTGAAAGCAACCGAACATACGGTGCGGGTGATGAGTCGCGCCAGCGCTCCAGCGTCGCCCGATAATGGTATCGAATGGGCGCAGGCGGACGTAGAAAGCGGGCATGGGATAAAGGAAGCCGTCGAAGGCGTGGACATCATCGTCAACTCGATGACCTATCCAGAGCGAGCGCAGCAGGTGGACGTGGAAGGCACGCGCAAACTGCTGACGGCGGCGCAGCAAGCGGGTGTGAGTCATGTGGTACACATCTCGATTGTGGGCATCGAACGCATTCCAACGCCTTATTATGAGGCAAAAGTCGCCGCCGAAGCGGTGGTGATGGAGTCCGGCGTGCCTTATTCGATCTGGCGTGCGACCCAATTTCACACGCTGTTGGACGGCTGGCTCGAACCATTGCGAACGGGAGATTCGGCACCGATCCTATCGCGCCCGCCTGATACCAAATTCCAACTGCTGGAAACCGGAGAGGCGGCAGAGGCGCTGCTGCCCCACATCACCGCCGCACCAGCAGGACGACTGCCCGATGTCGGCGGACCGGAAGTGCTCACGCTGGATGAAATCGTGCGCCAGTGGTTGCAAGCGCAAGGTATCAACCGCACGATCCGCTACCTACCGGAAGACCCGCTTATCGCCGATGCCTTCCGACAGGGTTACAACACCGTCCCGACGAACCGCTACGGCAAAATCACGTGGGCGGACTATCTACGCCAGCGGTATGGAGGGGTGTGAGGCGGTTTGACGGATAAAGATGGCGTGAACCTCACCCCTCTCTATGCAGTGGTTGAGGGGCGACAGTAGCGTCAGATGGGAGGGGAAGCCAACAAAAAGGCTTGGCGACCCTCCCGAAAAACACTCCACTGCCGCCGATAACTGCCATCGCTGCCGCGCGTCCCAGCGCCTACCACCGCTGCCCCTATCCACACGGGCATAGGTAACCACTAACAGAATCCATGAACGTGCCATCCGGTTTGGGTCGGTAAAATGCGTCTGTTCCACTTGCCAGCCATGCGACTTCAAATCACCGAATGCTTCTTCCATCCATATCCGCTTGGCGTATTCCCTGCCACTCAAGTTGGGGGCGTTGGTTACCCGTGTACAACGGTCTTGTACCTTGCCGCCCCATAAAACCCGGTCCTGCGCTGGGATGCGCCCTCGCTTTTTGAACATGGTGCCTCTGGCGGTATAGCGAGTGCCCGGTTCAGTTACTTGGTCATCAAAACACACCGCTTCTCCGTTGGGCAACACGATTTTGCTCTGTTTGGTCACCCGACACAGAAAGCTCCGTTCCAACGCCATAACCCTCACGCATCAAGCGCGGCGAAGTCCCTGCCAGCTTGCGCACCTGACTGCCCTGGATCAACACCACCGCTCGGCTGAACACCTGCACATTTTCCCGATATTGTCGGCTCACCCCAGTCCAGTGCTTGCTATTGATCCCGACCCATTGATATAGTTTTCTCAGGTTCATTTGACACCGCTTTCTGGTTTGGCGATTGAAAGTGTGCCCAATGAACCGTTTCTTTTCTACGGTCACCCCCTCAGCCCACGCAAGCGGGGAGAGGGGGAACACGAAGTGCGGGAGTGAGGTTTACACGTTCTCGAAAACTCCGTCTTTATTTGTAAAACTGCATCAGTATCCCCGCTCTGCGCTACGGCAACTGAATTTCTGTCGTCTCGCCTGCCTCAATGGTCACGGTTTCGCGAAGCGGCGGATCAGTCGTCACTTCAATATCATAAGTGCCTGCAACCAGATCACCGCTGCCTCTACCAATCAGGTCGATGTAATCCCCGCTTTCGGGGTCGATCACCCAGAAGGCATACTCGTCGGTAGGATTGCCCTCCGTATCGACAAGTTGAACTGTCCCCCGCCCTCCAAGTTGGACAACGGCGGTTTCGCCTGCATTCACCGTCACCGTAAAGGTGCTCACCGGGGAGGTATTCACCTCCACGTCATAGGTTCCCGCAGCGACTTCGGTGCTGCCGAACCCGGTGGCAATGATGTTATTCTCACCTTCAGGGGAAACGTAGAAAGCGTAGTTGTCAGCAAGATTGCCCGCCGCGTCCACAATCTGAATCGTGCCCTGACCGCCAAGTTGGATGGTGGTGGTTTCGCCTGCGTTCACCGTAATCGTGAAGGTGCTGCGCGGGCTGGTACTGACTTCTACATCATAAGTTCCGGCGGCGATTTCGGTGCTGCCGAACCCGGCGGCAACACTGGTATTTCCACCTTCGGGGTAAACGTAGAAAGCGTAGTCATCCGTAAGATTGCCTTCCGCGTCCACGATCTCAATCGTGCCCATCCCCGCAAGCTGAACATTGGTGATTTCACCTGCGGTAACGGTCACGGTCTGGAAAGTACGCGGAACGGTATACACTTCTACATCATAACTGCCTTCGGCAACCTGCGTCATCCTGCCGGAGCTATAGGCGACATATTGGTCTGTACCCTCTGGATAAACGTAGTAAGCATATCCCGTCGTCGGGTTGCCATCGGCATCCACAATCTGAATCGTGCCGATGCCCGGCAGCACAATCTGGGTGGTCTGCCCTG
>DATGQJ010000329.1:0-4143 GCA_035304265.1 Oceanobacillus sp. | reverse complement strand
GCGTCGCAAAACCATCATGCTTCTTCCTCTGTATATTGGCACCGATGCCGTACAAACTGGTGTGGTATACTCTGCGCTCCAAAGCAAGGTGGAGTAACGATGTCATCCCTCATTCCTGACTCTCATCGCGACCTGCTGGATGGTCCCATCATTGTCGCGCTGGCGACTTTGATGCCGGATGGTCAGGCACAGGTCACGCCCGTATGGTGCGGCTACGACGGCACGCACGTCATCGTGAACGCGACAGCAGATCGCCAGAAGCACAAAAACATGGTGGAGCGCCCGCGCGTTACCCTGATGGCATTTGATCCAAACGACCAAGTTCGCTATCTGGAAATACGCGGCGTGGTCGAGGAAATCACGGCGGAAGGCGGCGGCGAGTCGATGAACGAACTCTCGCTGCTCTATACGGGCAAGCCGAAACGTTACGGGATTGAAGCGCCGCCCCGTGAGGTTTCGGAACGCCTGCTTTACAAAATAAGACCTGTACGGGTCAATTACCAACCACGCTAATTCTTTACTTTTTTACCACAGTTTTTCATAAATTTTTCGACTTATCCCGCTTGACCCGACATGATCCCTGCCTCATCATATGAGTATGATGTAATTGAAAGGGACTTATTCGATGGTGACACCGCAACAGCTTTTCGATGAGTATGTCCAGCTTCGCAGCAATGCCTTCGACGCGACTTCGACACTGCAAATGATGCGTGGGCGGATCGAACTGCTGCCTGCTGCTGACCGGGCAACGCTAGTCAAGCAGGTCAAAGTGTGGGAGACCAAACACCATTCTTCCGGTCAAACAGAATCCCCAAATGGGCAGATCAAAAGCCTCAGAGGTACATCCGTTCCTCAAAAAGGACAGCGGGTCACCTGTTCCAACTGTGGCAAAGTGAACTCGGCTGGTGACGTTTTCTGCTATAGCTGCGGTTACATGCTTCACGCGAGCAGCAGCCCATTTGCGACGATGCAGCTTGCCAATGGCGAAGCCCCGGACGACAGCTATTTCGGACCTGACGCCACGCTGGTGCTTTTGGTGCGCGGCACGAAAAAGATGTACCGGGTACAACCGCAGAAACAGCAGCACGAGATGGTGATGGGACGCGGCGAAGGCGGTACAATGCAGCCGGACATCGACCTCGCCGATCAAGGGGCGGCACAGCTAGGGGTTTCGCGCCTGCATCTGGCGATTCGTTACAGCAGCAAGCACAACACCGTCAGCATCTCAGACATGAACAGCGCCAACGGCACCTTCGTCAACGGGCAGCGACTCCACCCGCAAGAAGTGCGCGTGCTGCGGCATGGTGATGAACTGCGGTTGGGTCGTATGGTGTTTCAGACACTTTTCCACCAGTCCAACTCGTAATCACGCTTTCGTCGTTTATATTCAAGCGGGCATCAATGTGATGCCCGCTTTTGTTTCTCCGCAACGGCGGTGATTAATCTCCGCTTCCCACGACTCGTTCGAGCAAGCCCTCGGTGAGCGACTGCACGTAGATGCACATGTGCCACGGAATAGCAACGTCGGCTTCGGTCAGGTGAATGTCCATCAATTCCACGCCCGTGTTACGGACGATGACAAACGGTGTGGCTTCATCACGCTCTCCCATGACCAGTTCAGCGGCGGCGCAAATCTGGTCGGCAACGCCGCGCTGCGTGACCTGCATGGGATTACCAAAGAGATCGATTTTCCCGCGCTCATCCTGAATTGGCTTGAAACCCGCCGTCGCCAGCGCAACTCCTGTCGTACCCAAACGCCCCGGCATCAGCCAGCTATCGGTCAGAATCACGCCCACATCCACGCCCAGACGTTCTCGAACCGCATGGCGAAGTCCCGCCGCCGATTCATAGGGATATTCGGGGAACAAGACCGCAAACCCGTTGGGGATGTTCGAGCGATCCAACCCGGCATTTGGGGAGAGAATGCCGTCTTTGTATGTGAGCAAAAAGCCGGGAATGCCGCCAAAGACGTGATCGGCATCATCGATCACCAACTGAGCGATGCGGGGATTCATCTGGTAACGTTCGGCAATCGCCGCTGCCTCGGCGGATACAACCACGTCGTCCAACCGCACAATGCGCCCCTCGCTGATGGCGACGTATTTGCTGGACACCGCCAGCACATCGCCGTCTTGCAGCGTCTCGCCGCTGGACGCGAGGCAATCGACCAGCGTGCCGTAGAGATCGAACGCTTCCTGCCGAACCGGAGCCTGAATGGGAATGATGGTTAAGGGTTTACGAGCCATGCAGCCAACTTTCACTTCCGTTGAATGGGAACGACAGAATCGTATCACTCACACCCCTGTGTGAATAGTGCCGCATTGTTACAAGTCGAAACATCACCTCTGAATTTCATGAAATTCCCACAGTGACGATGAGAATTTCCTGAGCAAACATCCATTGTTATGTTGCGGTTCGATAACATTTACAATCGGACTATCGTTCAATTTCATGGAGGAGAAATGTCTCGACCTGTACGGATTTTGCTCGGTTTGATTGTTGTTGGCGTAGTTGTAGGCGCAGCGGCGATGGCATACCTATTTGTGCGCGGTGGATCAGGTGAAGCCAGTGTGTCCATTCAAGACGCCGCCGCCACCCGCGCCGCTGCTAATGTGAGCGATGATCCGCCTGAATCGGCAACGGAAGAGGCAACACAAGTCGCAGAATCGGCGGGCGAAACCGTCGTTTTCAACATCGTGCCTGAAGAGTCGGAAGTGCGGTTTGAACTTGACGAAGACCTGATGGGAACCCGCACCACCGTCGTCGGGCGTACCAATCAGGTCGCCGGGGAAATCCGTGTCAATTTTGATGATCCTGCGCAGACTGAGGTCAGCACAATCATCATCAATGTGCGCACACTGGTTACAAATAACGAGTTCAGAAACCGGGCGATCCGTGGTGAGATTCTGCTCTCGCAACGCGACGAATACGAGTTCGGACAGTTTGAACCAACTGAGATTACGGGACTACCCGAAAGCGTGACCATCGGAGAGCCAATTTCATTTCAGATCACCGGCAATCTGACGCTGCGTGGAGTCAGCAATCCGGTGACGTTCGATGTGACCGTGACTCCGGTTTCAGAGACGGAGTTGCAAGGTTCGGCGTCAGCGGTGGTAGATCGCACGTCATACGGCATGGAAATTCCGCGTGCCCCTGGCGTTGCGAACGTTGAAGAAGAAGTCGAGCTATACATCGACTTCGTGGCGGAAGCCGCATAGTTGCAACTAGCTGAGCAAAATCAGGGGCGCGAGATGCGCCCCTTTGTGCTTTATTACGCCTGCGCGAGTACCCGCTGTCCCGCGTCAGCAATCGTATCCAGCAGCGCGTCGAGATCGGCTTCGGTGGTGCGGAAGTTGACGATGCAGGCGCGTAAGGCGAATACGCCGTTGAGATCGGTGCTGGTGAGGAAAACCCGCCCTTCGCGCTGCACGATGTCCAGTAGCGCACGATTTAACGCAGCGACATCCCCATCATGCTGTGGGGAGTAGCGGAAACAGGTCACACTGAGCGGTCCCGCCGCGACCAACTCAAAATCGTCTCGTGCGCGAATCCGTTCTTGCAGCGCATATGCGAGTTCGATGTCACGGCTGATCAATTGACGGTAGCCGTTTTCGCCCACCTGCTGCAAAGTCATCCACAACTTGAGCGCCCGAAAACCCCGCGACTGCTGCAAGCCAAACTCGGAGAACCATGGCAAGGCGGTATCGTCTCGTAGATACGGTGGCACGAGGCTGAAGGTGTCGCGCATCGCCTGTTTATCGCGCACCACCGCACAGCCGCATTCGAGCGGCATGTAGAGCCATTTATGCGGATCGACGGCGAGGCTGCTGGTGCGTCCGCCGACGTATAGACATGGACTCATTACGCAGATGTAAGAGAGAGCACGGGCGCAGCGTCAGGTGGGCAGGTATGAAGGCGATTGTTATAAGGGAGCAGCATGAATCGTCAGGAATTGGAAGCGATGCGGCGGCAGAAGGATCAGTATTTTAAGGCAAGCCCGCATTCGCCGTTGACACCGGAACAGCAGGACAAGTTCACCGGCTTGAGCTACTACGATTACAATCCCGATCTGGTAATGGATGTTACCGTCGAACCAGTGACCGACAACCACGAAATCATGCTGGAGACGACGACGGATGAAGT
>DATGQJ010000328.1:0-2981 GCA_035304265.1 Oceanobacillus sp. | reverse complement strand
CGTTATGCCGTGATTGAAATGGCAGCCTCGCGTCATGCCCCATTAATCGACCTGCTCTATCGTCTCGCCTCAACGTGCAGCCCCAAACGCATCGGCAGCTTCATCGAAGCTGTCGAACTGACCACTGATGCGCGACGCGATGAAACGCTGGCGAACTTGAAGAAACGATGAGAATGACTCGCTCGTTCGCTTGAGTTTTCCTGCTTTTAGCCTTATAATCTTAATTACGTGTGTAATTTCATATATGGCAAATCGTCGAGACTGCGCTTTTCTCACTTGCCAATGTGCTAAGGAGAGGTGACATGCAGTTCAAAGATGGGGCGAATGTTTACACGGCGGATGGCGATCAGGTTGGCAGAATTGACCGCGTGGTGATCGATCCGCGCACGAAGGAAGTCACGCACGTCGTCGTCCGTAAAGGGTTACTGTTCACCGAAGATAAAGTTGTACCCCTTGATCTGATTGTGGGCGCAACCGAAGACATGGTGACTCTGCGCGAAGATGCGGGCGATCTGGAGCAGCTACCGCCCTACGAAGAAATGCAATACATCCTGCTGGATGAAGCTGACCAACCGGAAGTCTATCGCCCCGGTTATGCGCCGCCGACCTACTGGTATCCGTCGGTTGGCGGGGCATGGTACGGCGCATACCCACACTACTATCCATCAGAGACCAGCTATACCACGCGCGTCGAGCAAAACATTCCTGAGGGGACGGTTGGCTTGAAAGAAGGCGCGAAAGTGATCAGCGCTGACGGAGAGCATGTGGGTAACATCGAGCGAGTGATGACGGTGGATGATCGGGCGACTCATCTGCTGATCTCACAGGGGTTGCTCTTCAAGGAGCGGAAGGTCATCCCGACGACGTGGATCAATACGATTACCGAGGATGAGGTCGATTTGAACGTGCGGGCAAGTTTACTCGAACGTCTCCCCGACTATCAGCCTGAGGGATAAGTTGACCTGAGTATCAAGTATGAGAGGGATGCGAAAGACTGCATCCCTCTTTGCGTGTTACGGTAATTCGCGGGTCATTTCTTGATCAGGTTCAGCCATCGTGAGGACAGGTTGTGGCGCGGATTTCTGTACGGGCAGCCCTTTCTGGCGGCGGCGCTTGAGCCAATCCTTGAACTGCAAATTTAGCGCCCACTGGTAAGGACGCATGGTTGGAATGAGGGTGTGCAAAAGCAAACCGGGCAGAATGTACTTGGCGGGCCAAACCGCGCGTTTGTTCGCCAGCGCGCCTTTGACCACCTGACGCGCCACATGCTCCGGTGATTGGTTGGGTTCCGGCATTGCCGATTGCCACGTGCGGAAGAAATTGGTGCGCGTGGCAATCGGGTATACCAGCATCAGGTGTTCGTTTTTCTCCATTTCAAAACGGTACGACTCGGCGAAGCGATCCAGCGCGGCTTTGGTCGCAGCGTAGAGCGCATACGCCGGGAAGCCCATCTTGCTGGCAACCGATGCCGTAAACACGACCATGTGCTCGCGTCCGGCGTTCAACTGTTTCATCTTTTCCAGCGTGTAAATCGGTGAATAGACGTTGGTACGGAAAATCGCGTCGATTTGCTCCCAATCCGGGCGCTCGATCTTCTGGTAGTAACCGAAGCCGACGTTGGCGAAGAAAATGTCTATAGCCCCCATCGTCTCAAGCGCGTAGTCGAACAGGGCGTCCACGTTTTCTTTGAGCGATATATCGGTGACGAAGGGGAAAATGCGTTCCTCTGACTGCGGTTGTATCTCCGCGATTGCGCGTTTGAGCGCCTGCTCGTCGATGTCTACCGCCATGATGTCAGTGTGATAGCGGGTGAGTTCTTTCATCACCGCCTTACCAATGCCCGACGCTGCCCCTGTGATCACGATATGCTTACCGTTGATCTCCATCACAGTATCCTCGTACAATAAGCCTCTTGATATATCAATTGTAATTAATGTGATGAGCTATAGCCATGAGAGGGCTATGAGAGTGTTTATAGATAGGATTTGAGGGTGGCAGCCGTTTGCTCGACCATGCGCCCGAAATCAAATCGTTCCATGCCAACGTGCGTGTTTGCCGCCAGCGTGTCACGTTTTCCCGGTTGGAAAGCTTCTTGCAGGGCGGCGGTAAGCGCCTCGACGTTGATGTAGGGCACGAGCAAGCCATTGATGCCGTGCTGTACCACTTCGGGGTTGCCGCCTTTGTCGCTGGCGATTACGGGCGTGCCGACGCGCAGGCTTTCCAACAAGGTATGAGAAAGTCCTTCATAACCGCTGTAGAGCGCCAGATAATCGGCGGCTTTCATGTAGAGCGGCATTTTGTCGCGCCCCACTCGTCCCAGAAATGTCACGCGATTTTCTACGCCGGATGCCGCCGCCTGCGCTTTTGCCGCTTGCAGCGTAGGACCGTCGCCTGCCACGAGCAAGCGAACTTCAGGCACATGAGCAAGCGCTGTGATCAGGTGATCGATGCCTTTCCAGGGCAAGATGCGCCCGACGGTCAGCACAATCGGTTCGTCGGGAAGTCCTAGCTGTTGTCGTGCTTCGTTCTGGGATACATCAGGGACGACGGTATCCGGCGGAAGGGCGTTGTAAATCACGCGAACTTTCGCCTCGTCTACGCCCCAGCCGACGACCATCCGCTTGAGGTACTCACTTGGCACGATCACGCCGTCCATGCCTTGCGCTTCGCGGGCATTACGGGATTTATCGAGGTTGACCTGCCAGCCATACCGCCGTGTCTGGAAATCGTCGATGTCTTCAGTAGGCGCGATCCAGCCTTTGCGGACAGCGCGTTCCCATGCAATGTCGCCCACGATCTTGACAACGCGCGGCGCACGAGATTTTCCCCCCAAAGGCAAACCAAGCAGATGGATGTAAACCAGATCAGCCCAACGCAACAATGAACGCGACGCTAAAGCATAACGCGCCATGCGCAGCGGGTAGGTTTGACGCACGATGCGCGTGACCGGATACGGCTCAGGCGGTCCGTCCGGCGTGTCG
>DATGQJ010000327.1:0-2133 GCA_035304265.1 Oceanobacillus sp. | reverse complement strand
GAAGCGATGCTGCGCGAGGCGCGGGCAAAAGCTAAAGCCGCCGGATTGTGGGCACCGCAGCTTCCGCCCGATCTCGGTGGGATGGGACTATCGTTGAGCGAGATCGTGCCAGTGTTCGAGGCGGCGGGGCGCAGCCATCTGGGTCCGCTGATCCTCAACTGTGCCGCGCCGGACGAGGGCAACATGCACCTGCTGCACCTGTTCGCCAACGAGGAACAACGCGAACGCTACCTCCTGCCGCTGGCGGCGGGCGAGATTCATTCGGCGTTCGCCATGACCGAGCCGCCACCGGGCGCTGGCAGCGACCCGACCATGCTGCTCACCCGTGCCGAGCGTGACGGCGACGAGTGGGTGATCAACGGGCACAAATGGATGGCAAGCGGCGCGGATGGCGCGGCGTTCCTGCTGATTATGGCGCGTACCAACCCGGACGTGCCTACGCACAAAGGCTCGACCATCTTCATCGCGCCCGCCGATACGCCGGGTATTCAAATCGTCCGGCGCGTGCCAACGATGGGCGGATTGAACGATCTCGGCGGTCACTGTGAGATCAAGTTCCACGATTTGCGCCTGCCGGAGAGCGCGATTCTGGGGAAAGAAGGGGAAGGTTTTGCGCTCACGCAGGCGCGGCTCGGTCCCGCGCGGCTGACCCACTGTATGCGCTGGACGGGAATCGCCCAACGCGCCCTCGAAATCGCCACGCAATATGCCGTCGAGCGTGAGGCTTTCGGCAAGCACCTGAACGAACATCAGGCGATTCAGTGGATGCTGGCAGACAGCGCCACCGAACTCCATGTCGGACGCTTGATGATTCAGCAGGCGGCGTGGCTGCTGGAAAAAGGTGAGCAGGCGCGACAGGAAACCTCGATGTGCAAGGTGTTCGTGGCGGAAACCGTCAACCGCGTGCTGGATCGCGCGATTCAGATTTGCGGCGGGATGGGCATCTCGCGCGATCTGCCCCTGAGCCGGTGGTATGAAGCGGCGCGGGCGTTCCGCATCTACGACGGCGCGTCAGAAGTGCATCGTATGGTGATCGCGCGGGGCGTCGTCAAGCAATATGGCGGTGCGGCGAATTGAGAGCCTAGCGTCTTGGCGCAGGCGCTCGGCGCGGCTCGTTTTTCGGCTTGCCGCCTAAAACCCGCGACGCGAACTGCCCTGCAAGAATGCCATGTACCGGAACCAGCAGCGCCAATCCCACCACCCAACCGAGACACGGGATCACCGCCAGAATGACAAAGATCAGGTCGGCGATGACAACGGCGATCAACCATTGGAGTACGGCATCGGTGTTGGTGCGCATGAGTTCAAACAGCCCGTTGAAGTCGAAGAAGACTTCGATGCGTGGATCATCGGTATAGCGCCCCATGCCGAGCACCAGCATCGGCTGTGTCAGGATGTTGTAGGCAAGCAGCATCGGGAATACGCAGCAGCCCACGCCGAGGGCGACACTGCCACCCGCCAGCGACGTGCCGCCGGACGATTGCAGCAGAAACCACGAGCAGCAGCCGAGCAGCATCGTCGGGATGCTGTAGACGATGAAGGCAATCAACACCGGAGCGCCATTGGAGAGGTAACGCCCGAAATCGCCCCACTGTGGTATGGGCGTGGGGCTGCCTGCCCGCACGTTGCGGATGATGTCGATCATGTAGCCGAGCAGCATTGCCCACCCTGCCAACCCCACCAGCGCGGGGGAGAGTATCGCCGTCACCAACGTGACGATGGCGACAATGACCAGTTTGTTGAGCCAATCCCGATCTTCAAAGAGAATGCTGAACGCACGTGTGATGTTCACGACTGCCACCTCTGTGTTCCCCGAATCTAGTTAGATTGTAGAGGATTTTTGGCAACGTGCGATTTACTCTCCCTGACCTGATTGCCCATTTTCAGAAAATGCAGGGGAAGTTCAAAGGCGATAGAGCCTGCATGGGCGAGACCCCATCTCGCCCATGCATTGCTTTACTATTCTGTAGCTTCCCTCACCGCACGGTAAAGGTGCAGCTACCACTCTGGCTTGGGTTGCTCGTGCCCGGTCCGAAATTGTCGTAACCGTCGCTAATGGCTTGTGACCATGTAACGGTATAGGTGATTCGGTGTTCACCCGGCGAAAGCGGACCCGCCGGAACGAACCAATAC
>DATGQJ010000326.1:0-3386 GCA_035304265.1 Oceanobacillus sp. | reverse complement strand
GCCACACAATCGCCGCGTTGTCTTCGGTCATCACGGCGGCTTTCACGGCTGCTTCCGGCGAGTCGCCAAGCGCGAAGACACCGTGATTTTGCAGGATCACCGATGGACTGCGCGATCCTTCCAACGCTTTGATCACCTGCTGCCCGATTTCCTCGCCGCCGATCAGCGCGAATCCACCACATGGAATCGGTCCGCCGAACTCGTCCGCCATCGCCGTCGTCACACACGGAATTTCCCGCCCCAGCGTGGCGAACGCCGTCGCGTAGCGAGAATGGGTATGCACGATGCCAAACACATCAGGACGATGACGATAGATGTAACAGTGTGAAGCGGTATCCGACGACGCCTTGTAATCGCCCTCGACGATGTTGCCGTCAATATCTACGACCACCATGTTTTCCGGCGTCAAGTCAGGAAACTTCACGCCACTCGGCTTGATGACCACCAATCCGGTTTCGGGGTCGCGCCCGCTGATGTTGCCGCTCGTCCACGCGACCAGATTGTTACGCGGCAGTTCGGCATGGAGCGCACAAACTTCCGCGCGTAGGGCTTCCAGCATCATTCGCTTACTCCCAATGCCTGATTACGAATCTTCTTCAGGCGTTTCATCACGTCGTTGGTTCCGCGCCCGAAGTAATCGTGCAGCAGTTTGTATTCGGCGAAAAGCTGGTCATACACGGCTTTGTTTTCAGGGATAGGCGTCACCACTTCATCTTTCAACTTCGCCATCTTCTCCGCCGCCGCCTCGATATTGGGATACACGCCTGCCGCAACAGCCGCGTGCATTGCCGCGCCCAGCGCCGGAGCCTGTGTAGACCCCGCCAGCTTGAACGAACGCCCGGTCACGTCGGCATAAATCTGCATCAGCAGCTTGTTCTTTTCCGGCAAGCCGCCCGCCGCCACCAGTTCGTTCACAGGAATGCCGCGATTTTCAAACGACTCGATGATAACGCGCGTGCCGTAAGCTGTCGCCTCAATCCATGCGCGGTAAATCTCAGGGGCACGAGTTCCAAGCGTCATACCCACCAGCAAGCCGCTTAAGTCCGCGTCTACCAGCACCGAGCGATTGCCATTCACCCAATCGAGCGCCAGCAAGCCGCTTTCACCCGGTTTCTGTTTCGCGGCTTCCTGCTCAAGATACTGGTGAATGTCCATGTTGCGAGCGCGTGCCGCTTCGTAGTATTCGGGTGGGACGCCATTTTCGACATACCACGCGAAAATATCGCCGACGCCGCTCTGTCCGGCTTCGTAGCCATAGTAGCCGGGGATGATGCCATCGCGCACCACACCGCACATGCCTTCTACCGGCTGTAGCTGGTCGCCCAGCAGCATGTGGCAGGTGGACGTTCCCATGATCATCACCATCGAGCCGGGTTTGGTCACGTTGACGGCGGGAACGGTCACGTGCGCATCCACATTGGCGACGGCAACCGCAATGCCGGGACGCAGCCCCATCCATTGCGCCGCCTGCTCGGTGAGGTTGCCCGCCTTCGCGCCAAGCTGCGCGAACTCGCGGCTCATCTTGGTATCTACCACGTCGGCAAAACGCGGGTCAAGCGCGGCGAAATATTCCCGGCTCGGATATGTCCCATCCTGCACCATCGCCTTGTAACCCGCTGTGCAGGCATTACGGGTTTCGTTGCCCGTCATCTGCCAGATCACCCAGTCAGTTGCTTCGATGAGGCGGTCAGCGGCGGCGTAGACTTCCGGCGCTTCGTCCAGAATTTGCAGCGCCTTGCTGAAAAACCACTCTGACGAAATCTTGCCGCCGTAACGGTTCAGCCAGCTTTCGCCCATTTTCCGCGCGGTTTCGTTGATCTTGTCCGCTTCGGGCTGCGCGGCGTGATGTTTCCACAACTTCACCCACGCATGGGGATTGTCTTTCCATTCGTCGAGCACGCGCAGGGGCGTACCGTCAGCTTTGGTGGGCAGCATCGTACAGGCGGTGAAGTCGATGGCAATCCCCACCACTTCTTCCGGTTTCACCCCACTCTCACGCAGGACGGCAGGAACGGCATTCTTCAATACGTCGATGTAATCCAGCGGGTCTTGCAGCGCCCATTCCGGCGGCAGCGGTTTGTCGCTTCCCGGAAGATGCTCGTCAATCACTCCGTTCGAGTAAGGATGAACGGCGGTGGCAACTTCGCGCCCATCACTAGTATCCACCAGAACCGCCCGCCCGGATTCAGTACCGTAATCTACTCCAATTGTGTAAGGCATAATTTCGCGGCGTTCGCCTTTCCTTCCATGTGAACCTTCACTTCGCAAGAACCGTCTTTAGTTCAACGCTCAAACCCAACAGCGGTGATGTGAACGTTTCGCTAATATCATATACCCCAAAAAGCTGATAACGTCCACCTGCCAGTGTAAAAACCTCGACCAGCAAATCTACCGGATCGACAATCCAATATTCGCGCACGCCATGTCGCTCGTAAAGCTCAAACTTGGTTTTCTTATCGTGCTTGCGGGTTCCCTCCGAAAGCACTTCGACGACCAGATCAGGAGCGCCGTGCCAGTAGCCATCGTCCCCCAACTTGCATCTGCTCTCTGCGCCATGAATCCAGAACACGTCAGGTTGCAGCACATTTTCATCGTCGAAATAGACATCAAGCGGTGCGATTTTCACAGCACTACCGGGAAAATGCGGAACTACCTCACGCAAAAACCACGAACCGAGCAGCAGGACGCAATCCTGATGGGGGTCTTTCGGTGCTGGACTCACAAACACTTCTCCATGTATTAGCTCCATCGGCAGGGAAGTCTCATCAAGTTGAGCAAACTCAGCGGCGGTCATCCGGGTTTTGGTCAGATCAGCCATTTTCTTCCTCGACACTTTTGCAGGATTATGCCACATTTGCTATGGTTATGCCGTAAATCAGGAGAAGAATCATGCTTGCCGCCCGCCTTTACGGACCCCGTGACATTCGTATCGATCAGGTTGACCCGCCGGGAGACCCTGCCCCCGATCAAATACTCCTCAAAGTGACCGCCGTCGGTGTCTGCGGGTCAGACTTGCACACCTACGAAGACGGACGCATCGGCGATACCACCGTCCAAGCGCCGTTGACGTTGGGGCATGAATTTGGCGGCGTGGTTGCGGCAGTGGGCAAGAATGCAACCGATGGTGAAGGCAATCCACTTCAGGTCGGGCAGCGGGTTGCGGTTGACCCGGCGACACCCTGCTGGCGGTGCGAAATGTGCGAAGCCGGACACCCGAATCTATGCCGTCGTCTACACTTTTGCGGCTTGTACCCTGACGACGGCGCGTTGTGTGAATATATGTTGGTCGAAGCGCGAACCTGCTTCCCCATTCCTGACAACATCACCGCTGCGGGGGCGGCGCTGCTTGAGCCGCTTGGCGTGGCGCTACATGCCGTCGATCTGGG
>DATGQJ010000325.1:0-3873 GCA_035304265.1 Oceanobacillus sp. | reverse complement strand
CGCCCGCTGCTGGATCAAATCGACGGGTTTATCTCCATCGAGCGCTTTGAGAGCCTGAGCCAGCCGGGGAAAATTCTATCGCTTTCGTTCTGGCGGGATGAGCAAGCCATCGAACAATGGCGGCGGCTGGAGGCGCATCGTGGGGCGCAAAGGAAAGGACGTGAGGCGATCTTCAAGGATTATCGCCTGAGAGTTGCGGGTGTGATACGTGACTATGGCATGTTTGAACGCGAACAAGCCCCTGCGGACAGCCAGCAATACCATCAGGCGATAGAGAACGCTTGAGAGCGTTACGTTACGCCTCTTCAAAGGTGACTTTTTCGTACACGTCGGAGAGTGCCAGTTGACACTGGATTGAGGGCAATTGAATAGTCGCGTCAAGAGTTACAGCGTCGGAGAGCAGCCATTCGTCATTCGGCTGGCGTATGAAGTGTTCGACGCGGTAGCTGTCCTGCGCGATTAAGACGTATTCCTGCAATGACGTGAGTGTGCGGTAGTGCTGGAATTTCCTGCCGCGATCATAAAGTTCGGTAGAAGGGGAAAGAACTTCAATGATCACGGTTGGGTTGAGCAGGGTATCGACAAAATCATCCTCGAACTCCGGCTCACCGCACACTACGCTGATGTCGGGATAGATGTAGAGGGCATTGGAACCGATTTTGACACGCATGTTGCACAGAAAAACCTCACAGGGAGTTTTGCGTAGCTGCGTGTGTAACGTGGCAGCGCAATTTCCGACGATGAGATTATGCTGCCTGCTTGCTCCGGTCATGGCGAATACTTCGCCGCCGTAGTATTCGTGCTTTATCTCGCTTGAACGCTCGAATTTCAGATAGGCTTCGGGCGTCATGTAGTTTTCAGGTAATGCCATCGCACATTCCCCTTTACCTACCAGTATAAAGCAACCGGCTTAACTTATATACCCATACGAACGCGCCAGTGCAATCGCTTCCGGCATGAGACCGTTGGGAACGCGGGTTCCGTCGGGAGCAATTTTCCAGATGCCGTTATGAAGCTGCCTGTGCTCATGCACCCAGTCATACATTGAGATCGCAGGTGCCCACGTGAACACAGGCAGTTCAACGCCGCTCATCTGGGCAAGGCGGCATTCGGCGAGCATCCACCAGAACCATTCAGTTTGCTGCCATCCGCGCGGCGGACCCGAAGTTTCCGTAATCCACAGGGGTTTATCCTGCCAGCGTTCGTGAGCGCGGATAATCAGCTTGTGAAAGGGCGGGAGGGTGGAATCACGGTAGTGGTTGAGTCCGATCACGCTGACCAGTTCGCTGCTGCCGCCAAGCTCAGGATGCCGTAACCCCATTACTGTATCGAGGATTGCCGCCTGTTCGTCTTCCGAATGAACGTCGGTGGCGTGCCACGGTTCGGGGAGCACCAGCAGCGCATCCGGCTTTTGCTCCAGCACCGCTTTCGACGCGAGAATGATTGCCTTACACATCTGGCGAAAGACGGCATTTGCGCCGGATTTGCCTCTCAAGAATGGACGCCATTGTCCCCGTTTGCCCGCACGTTCAACCATCAGCGTTGGCTCGTTGCAGATGCAGTAGTAAACCAGTGAGGGATAACGCCGCGTGATCTGACGGGCGAACTCGGCGAAGTGATAGGGCGCTTCATCACTCATCAGATCGAGCCAGTCAGGATAACCGTAGTGCCACAGGTCGAGATACAGGTGTAGATGATATTTCTCGGCGGCGGCAACCACGCGATCTATCCACGTCCAGTCGAAGCGGTTTGGTGCGGGATGACTGACATACCATCTCGCGGCGTCGCGCACGCCAACGCAGCCAATATCCGCGAGAAGCTGGTAATCGGTTTCAAGAAACTCGTCATGCCGTATCAGGCGCACTTCATCCTGACGGTATAAAGCGCCGCCTTTGCGACGTTGAAAGTCGGAATTTTCCAGAAATGCCCATAACTGCATCGTGGCTCCCTTTCCGATAGGCAAATAACTATGCCCCCATTCTGAGGAACAAAACCACTGCGCAATATCAGCGAATTAAGCCGAACAATCAAGCTTGTATATATTGCAATAATATTGATTTTAAAATGCATAGATAAATATTTATCAAATGTTATAATTTGAGGCGCGAATCGCCAGCGGGCGGATGCGTTTACCTATATTGTAACTCTGGGCGATCATGCTCACACTAAGGAGATAAGAATGCGCACATCCCGGAAAATGCTTGTTGCGGGTATCCTGATGTTGGTTTTCATGTCTCTTTTCACCTCCGGCGCGATTTTCGCGGTTTCCTCAGCCACTTTCGTCTTTGACTTTGTGAGTGATCCGGGCGATGTCGCCGATGGTCCTGAATTCGATGTGACTGGCGTTGGGCTGGTGGATGATACTGGCTTAGCACTGTTACCGGATTGGGTGGAAGCGACGGCGACTACGGTTCTTTCGGCTCTGGTTATATGCCGGTCTCATCGCCTATCACTTATGCGCTCTACGATCTGACCGCAGCCGATCTCACGGCTTTGAGTGGATTCGGGGACAGTGATCAGGAATATTTCGACTACGTAGTTGCAAACGCCACCTGTCTTTCCGAACAGTTCGTTGACGAAACAGATCTGGGCATTCCCACCACGACACCATACTCACTCTGTGGCGGCGGTGGTGATGGTACAGTGCTTGATCCGGCGGTCTGCACTACAGGCATCCCTGCTGGCTCAGCAGTAGGTGAGGCTCCATTGGGTGCGCAGGTCTTTTGGGCACCGGGTAAAGAATCGCCGGGGTTGGTGCTCAATCCGGGCACGTATCACGTGATCAGGCAGGAAGCCAGCGAAACTTATTACAAACTGTTCTTCAACTGCCAGTACATCATGGGTACTGAAGAACACGATGCAGCCCAGCTACCTGCCGCCGCAAAATGGTGCGCCGCTGCCTCAGCGCATCGTCAGCTAAATTCCACGAGCCTCAACTGAAATCCACGAACGGTGGGAAAGGATTCGCCTTTCCCACCGTTTTTATGTCATATGGTCGTTTCCGAAATTGAATTGTACGATTGGAAAAGCCCAACTAAGATAGACAAAAGGCACCAAGGAGAACCACCCAATGCAGAAACGGCAACGCGCGCATAGAGTTCACTCGTCGGACCGAAGCGCGAACCGAAAACACCCTCAGTCCCAGAGTAATCAGGTTAGCAATTTCCAACCCCAAAGTGTCGAAAAAGCTCACCCCGTCATTGCAATGCAGCGGATGATCGGGAACTCGGCAACGCGACGGCACTTACAGCGTGCCCCCCTCCCGACGGTGAGCTACAACTCCAATATTGATCGCGGGACGCGCAGTGCGGCAACGGGCAACGCTGCCATCACCGAAATTCTGGATTCACTGGTGGAACTGGCGAAACAGACCGTCGCCGATTGGATAGAATTTCGTGACCACAATTATGAAGCCGCTACCGATACCCTGAAGGTTGATCAGCCTGCCAAAGCACTTGGTATCGCTGCGTTCGATGCCAAGAAACGGCTGACCAAACTTCAAAACGACATAGAGAGAGGCGGAATCGGATCGGAAGATGAAGATCGCTGGGCAATGCCGGGAGCGCCCGGAATCCTCGCAATAGCGCACTCTGACGATGCCCGCATCGACTTCACAACCTATTTGCAGAACCGCCTTGATTCCGAACAGCTTACGGCGCTGCGGGAGGCATTGTCGTTTAGCACTGCCGCGCATATGGCGACGGTACGTTCGTTGTTCGGATTAGAGCCTTTGCACATCGAGCACAATTACGAGATGAAGCTGCGTGAGGCGAAAAACTGGGTCAAGCGTCCACACGAGGCGATCATTAGCTACTCCAACAATATTGGGATGCGATATACGAAGGAAATTTCGTTTCGATGGCTCGGCGGCGG
>DATGQJ010000324.1:0-5859 GCA_035304265.1 Oceanobacillus sp. | reverse complement strand
TCACTCGGATTGGTGTTCCTCATTCAGGTTTTGGAGAACATTAGCGACACCGAGTCACCGGTGGTGGAAAGCATTGAACAATTTGCATTGCTCGCGCACCCTTACCTGTTGCTCCGGTTGCTTCGGTATTTCCGCCCCGTCCCCCAAAACCTGATGAGAATTGCCCTCGCGGGATTGCTGCTCAACTGGGTGTTTTTGATCCTGTTCAGGGAAACACAGTCGGGTATCTTACTCGTCTTCGTGATCGCCTATCTTGTAGGCATCAACGGATATTGCATGTTCGGCTTCGTGCGCGGCGCACTCACCACCTCCGGTACGGTTCGCCAGCGGATGCGTTTTGCTGCATTTGGTTCCGGCTTGTTTGGACTGACACTAGGGCTGCTCGGCATCATGATATTCATCCCCTCGCTGGCAGGGGTGGGAATTGTCGTTGATGCCCTGATAGCGATTGCTTCCGTCTTGTGTTTTTACATCGGCTTCACGCCGCCGCGCTGGCTACGCCGCATGTGGCAGATGGACGAAATCCGCAGTTTCCTCATGCAAATGACCAGTAAAACGGCTGACGAACGTTTAACTGCTGAGGAGAGTCTGAACAACCTTTGCAGCGCCGCCCTTCACGCCGTCGGCGGTTTTGCTGCGGCTGTGGTCGAGGAAGCCGACGGCGAGTGGGTCGTCCGCTATAGCACTGATCCCGTACTGGAAAACATCGGGACCGACGGAGCAAAGCTTTTCTCACGAGCATGGCAGCAGCGTGTGCCCACTACGGTTCAACTCCTTCCGAAACCCAATACGAGTGAAGGACATTTGCATGAAACCGTCGGCGCAAAACTGATGTTCCTCGTCCCAATCGTGACCGCCGAGCGCGATTGGGGATTGCTGGTCGTCTTTATGCGCTACGGTTCGCTGTTCATCGACGACGATCTGAATATATTGGCGCTGCTGGCACAGCAAAACGCCACGCTTCTCGAAAACAGCTTGTTGATGGATCAACTCCGTGCCCACTCGCAACGACTGGAAAAAGTCGTTGAAGAACGAACCGCGTTGCTCGAATCCGCGCCGGACGCCATGATCATCGTCAACGGACAAGCCAAGATCGAAAGGGTAAATGCCCAGACCGAAAAGGTGTTTGGGTACACCCGTGACGAACTGTTGGGGCAGCCTATCGAGATGCTCATGCCCGAAACGTTCCGCAGCCGCCACCGCGCCCACCGTGACGGCTATATCGCAGAGCCACGTGTTCGCGCGATGGGCGTAGGTTTGGAACTGTTCGCGCTGCGCAAAGATGGAAGCCAGTTCCCTGTCGAAGTCAGTCTCAGCCCCATACAGACCGACGACGGCATTGCGGTCATCAGCGCGGTACGAGACATCACAGATCGCAAGCGCTTGGAAGAAATCCACAACCTGAACGTTGAATTGGAACGCCGCGTTCGTGAACGAACGGCACAGCTTGAGGCGATCAATAAAGAGTTGGAATCCTTCAGCTATTCCGTATCCCACGACCTGCGTGCTCCGTTGCGAACGCTGGATGGTTTCAGTCAGGCGTTGCTGGAAGACTACGCCGATAAACTGGACGAAACCGGACAGAATTTGCTGAACCGGATTCGAGCCGCAAGCCAGCGGATGGGACAATTGATAGACGACCTGCTGCAATTGTCACGCCTGTCTCGCAGCGAAATGCGCATTACCGAGGTGAATCTCAGCGAGATGGCGCAGGAAATTCTGAACGAGTTGCAGGAGCAAAATCCAACGCGCGAGGTCAAGTCCATCGTTGCGGATGGGCTGGTGGTGAGGGGAGATTTGCGCCTGCTGCGCGTCGCGCTGAGCAACTTACTGGGCAACGCATGGAAATTCACGAGCAAACAACCCGAAGCCTGCATCGAATTTGGAGTCACGGAGCGCGATGGAAAACCCGTGTATTTTGTGCGCGATAACGGCGCAGGCTTCGACATGGCATACGCCGGAAAACTGTTCGGCGCTTTTCAAAGACTGCACCGCATGAACGAATTTGAGGGAACCGGAATCGGGTTGGCGACGGTGCAGCGCGTGCTGCTCAGACACGGCGGTAGCATCTGGGCGGAAGCCGCCGTAAACGAAGGCGCGACTTTCTACTTCACACTCTAGAGACCATATTTTCAGGAGAAAACAGAATGGCATTTGAGGTTCCAAAAGTATTGCTGGTTGAGGACAACCCCGACGACGAATTGCTGACCATGCGGGCATTCCAGAAAAGCAACTTCAAAAATGAGGTTGTGGTCGCACGCGATGGTGCCGAGGCGCTGGATTACGTCTTTGGAACAGGGGAATATGAAGGACGCGACCCTGAAGATATACCCCATTTGATCCTGCTGGATTTGAAGCTGCCCAAAGTAGATGGGCTGGAAGTGTTGGAGCGCATTCGCGCCGATGAACGCACGCGCTTCATTCCTGTCGTCGTGCTCACGTCGTCCAAAGAGCAGGAAGATTTGATCAGGAGTTACGCGAACGGGGCAAACAGTTACGTTCGCAAACCAGTCGATTTCAACGAGTTCTTTCAGGCGATTCAGCAGCTTGGGTTGTACTGGCTGGTCATGAACGAATCCCCCTACAAATAGATTTTAATCGGATATGCGGAAATAAGCGGGGCATATCGTAGGGACAAGATATATCTTGTCCGCCTGATCTTACATCGAATTCGAGAGGAACGGACAGGATGTATCCTGTCCCTACATTTTCCGTATTCAATAATCAAATCGCGTTATCGTTTCCGTCGCCTGATTGACGGGAACGAGCAGGTTAATACTGTTCAGTAAATCAATCCCGTGAATGCGCCCAACGCCTTTAGTGAGGGCTAGCACAGAAAACCTCGCTGAAACTGGGCTTCACCAGCCGCCTTCAGGCGGATTGTTTTTGCTAGCCGGATGGCTTCCCAGCCTCCGGCGTTCAACCGCCCATTTCCATCCATTCAGGCGGCGGACACGACAATGTCGTGTCCCTACGATTTCCGTCTTAAATTGGAACACAGCATTATCCTGCCCCTACGTCTTTGCATTGGATAACCACAATCTACGCAGATTGCCCCTGCAATCTTAACTTGACGCCACTTGACCGGAATTTTATACTCAGTATAAGTTTTGTCTTGTGGTTGTCTTACCGGCAACAGTACCATTGTTTCATGGCTTCGAACGAGCACCTTCTATCAGAATGGAGCTTCGTGAACCAGAACTGAGAGAATCTGCTTCAATGTACCATATACTCCTCATCACCCCAGACCAATCGTTGGTTTCGCTGATCCAAGAGGTACTCCAATCGTCTCCAATCGAATGTGTGGTAGCAAGTAACGTACAAATCGCCGCGCGGGTGTTACAAAATGAAAGACGCCCGAATATCCTCCTCCTCGATCTGTCTGCCGAGCACGCCATCACCTTCCTTCAGGAAATGAGGCGAGTCAAGGCATTCGCCGATTTGCCCGTTCTGGCAATGGCTGACGCGCCCGATTCCGACCAGATCAAACTTGCGCTGGAAGCAGGGGCGGATCGCTGGATCGTGACAGGTTTTATCCGCACGTCACTTTTCAACGTGATCAAGCAGCTTGCGAATAAAGAGGCGGAAAAATCCTAATCGCCTAACGCTTCCATCAACTTGTCGTAGGCGTGGTTGAGCCGCTGCATTCGCTCATGCGCGTCTGCGTCCTGACTGAGATCGGGGTGATAGCGGCGGGCAAGCAGGCGATACGCCTTTTTGATCTTGTCGCGGCTGTCACCCGGCTTGACACCGAGCAGCAGATAGTAGCCTTCTAACTCGGTCATCTGCCTTGCTTCGGTTTTGGGATCATGCGCCGTCCCGCGCGTGCCCCCAAAATCCGCCACCCACCATTCCCCTTGTAACCCCGCGAGATGCGTCCGCACTTTGCGACAGGTGAGATCGCGGAATGGCACAGTCGAGCCGAATTCGACTTCGCGCGTCAACCCTACCCCGCGAAAATACGCCGGAAAGATGAACGGCTCGCCGTCGATGATCTCATAGGCATAAATTGTGTCGTGGTAAAGGGTATAGAGCGCTTCCATCCAGTCGTCGGCGACGTAGCGTTCCCCATGACGCGGCAGCATCATATCCGCCCATAGCAGATACAGCGTGTAACGATTTTTGGCGGCGTTGTCTTGCAGTGTGTTGCGGATTTCGTAGAGCGGCAGGGCGCTGTCGATCAGATGGGCGCTCACCGCCTCGCCGGAAGGTGTCTCGAACAGCACGATGTCAATGCCGTTGTGTTTCATCTGCGCCAGCCCGCCGGAATACTTCAATTCCTCAACCAGATAGGCGCTGGCATACGCGGTTTCGTAACGAATCGAACCCATAACCCTTTAATCTTCTGCCTTTTTCACCGTCACTTCAATCAGATTATCGCCGACCAGATCGATATTCAATTGTACCCGTTCTCCGCCTGTGACGGATCGTGTGTCGCATTATACCGCCCATGCGATGGACTGATTGCAATCGCGAATGCATCCCTTTACGATTCGGGTGTGGGTGAGACACGCCCCTAGAAATTTTGCTGACCGCTTTTGAGGAGTTCCCAATGCCCGATACCTTCACCATTCGCCGCGCTACCCTCGATGACGTGCCGGAGATTTTGCTCCACCGCCGCTCGATGTTCACCGAGATGGGGGTGGGAACGCCCGCCGAGATGGACGCGATGGAAGCCGCGTTTGAACCGTGGCTGCGCCAGAAAATGGCGGAAGGCTATTATCTCGGTTGGATGGCGATGGCGGAAAATGGTGAGGTAGCGGCAGGCGCGGGCTTATGGCTGATGGAATGGCCCCCCACCGTGGTTGAATCCAATGCGCGGCGGGCATACATGCTCAACGTCTACACACACAAACCCTATCGCAAGCAGGGATTAGCACACACCCTCACCCAGACCATCATCGACTGGTGCAGGACAAACGGCTATCATTTGCTGGTGCTGCACGCCAGTGACGCCGGACGCCCGATCTACGAATCAATGGGCTTCCAACTGAGCAACGAGATGAAACTGCGGTTGTAGCATGTATCTTTTTGCTGAAAGCTGACACCTTCTATGCCCCAAACCCTTTACGAATACGGCGGAACCGGATCGATCATCCACGTGGCGATTGCTAACGGATTTCCGCCGCCGACTTACAAGCCGCTGGTTCAGCCGCTTACGTCGCGCTACCGCGTGGTGTCGCTGCCGCCGCGCCCGCTTTGGAGTGACCCGCCCCCGCCCAAAAGCGTCAACTCGTGGCGCTCGCTGGCGGACGATCTACTGGCGGGGCTGCGCCAGTACAACCTCACGGACGTGATCGCCGTCGGGCATTCGTTCGGCGGGGTGGGATCACTGGTCGCCATCACGTTAGAGCCGTCGCGCTTTCGGGGATTGGTCTTACTCGATCCCACCATCTTTACCCCGTTTCGCCTGCGGTTAGTCGCCATCGCCCGCCTTTTGGGACTGATGGCTCGCTATCCACTGGTGCAGGGGGCGCTGCGCCGCCGCGCGAAGTTCGCCAGCGTGGACGAAGCCTACACCTACTGGCGCGGCAAACGATTGTTCAAGGACTGGTCGGATGAGGTACTACGCCTGTATGCCGAAAGCATGACCCGCCCCACACCTGACGGAAACGGCGTCGAACTCACATGGTCGCCGCAGTGGGAAGCGCACTACTACAGCCTGTTCATGACCGAAACGTGGCGCTACATTCGCAAGCTGCCGAAATCGCTGCCGGTGCTGGCGGTGCGCGGTGGCGAAACCGAGACCTTTCTTGCACCCGCTGCCGAGAAACTGCGTCAGGTACTGCCACAGGCGGAATACGTCGAGATTGCCGGACACGGACACCTGTTCCCGCAGTCCGCCCCCGACGAAACCCG
>DATGQJ010000323.1:0-5003 GCA_035304265.1 Oceanobacillus sp. | reverse complement strand
CTGAAAACCCTGAATTACACCGCACGCTTCATCGAGCTTGCCAGCGAAATCAACACCTCCATGCCGTTGTACGTGGTGGACAAAGTCACGCAGGCACTCAACGACGACAGCAAAGCGGTGCGTGGCTCGCGGATTGTCGTGCTGGGCGTTGCTTATAAGCGTGACGTGGACGACGTGCGTGAAAGCCCCGCTCTCGACGTGATCAGCCTGCTGCATGGACGCGGTGCGGACGTGGTGTTCCATGACCCATATGTCCAGAGTATTCGACTGGAAAATGATGTGATCATGACGAGCAGCGAATATTCGGATACTCTGCTGCGTGATGCGGATTGTGTGGTGATCATCACCGACCACAGCAGCTACGACTGGCAGCACGTACTCGACAACGCGAAACTGGTGGTGGATACGCGCAACTCGACGGCAAAGCGAAACGGTGGAGCGCGTGTTGTCACTTTGTAAATGAAAAAGTGTAATATCATAAGGAGAGGCGGGAGTGCCGCACCCGCCACTTAGAACAGGTCGGACTCGAAACAAGGACAAGCCCGATGGACATGCCTCACCACCTTAGAACTTTGCCACCGGAAGCTCTCGACATCCTGCGCTATTTTCACACCCTGAAAGCCCCTTCCGCTCACGCCGACCAGATCATCGAGGGCGCAGGGCTAAGTGATCGGGGCTTTGGCAAAGCGATTCGACGACTGGTGACGAAGAGCTATCTGGTGATGGATGGCGATCAGGTTTACCGCCTCTCCGATAACGGCAAGCGCGTGGTCGAAGAACTCAGCAACTACGACGAAAATGCGCCTGAGCCTGAAGCAGAGGAAACACCCGAATCGGATGAGCCGCGCTTCGTCACCCGGCATCTGGTTCTGGTAACACCGCGCGTTTTTCAGGCAGGGCAACCGACGAACGTGCTCGTCGGGTTCGATGATGCCGATGACGACGAAATCGTAAAAACCGCGTCCGAGGTCATCCTGCGGCTGAACGTCCTGCACGGTGAACCGAGCGAAGTGAAAGAAACTTCTCTGGTGGTGGAAAATCGCGCTGCCCATCAGGTCTTTGAGGTGACGGCAGGGCAATTTACCCAGATGCGTATTCGCGTGCAGGTTTGTCAGATTCAGGACGGCGCGGCGGATAATTGCAGCGGATTATATGCCGACCTTCCGGTTGGCGTTGGCGAAGTCGATAGCACCCTGACCGCCTTCGGCACGAATGTGCTTCTACGAGAAGCACCTCCGCAGGCAGTCGAAGCGGTCACGGATGAATACGATTTTGAATAAACCCGGAATAAAACATTATCGGGCGGTTCGTAAACCGCCCTGACAATTTTATAAACGGGGAGAACAAAAGTGGGGGCTTCCGCGTGGATCTATTTCGTACCCTATCAGCCGGATATAAATAAGGCGCTGCAAGCGCTCCGAGAGGAAGTCTTCCGTTCTGGGAAATACTTCAAAATACAGCATTCCGCATGGGACGACAACAACATTTCTGTTCCACTTCCGCCAGAACTTATCGATACTTTACGAGAAGAAGCAAATTACTATGCTTCTCTTCCTGAACCAAAGAGTCCCGACGAGCTTTTACATTACAACGCAGCAGCGGGAACACACTCCATCATTGACATCACCAGAGTATCTACTTCACCCGAATTTGGGAGCGCCTCTCCCCTCACCCCACAAGAGTTGTTCACGATTTTTGGCACCGAAAAACCAACTCGTGCCGTGATTGACAAAATCGGAGAAAACCAACTCTTCACGCACGTCACTGAACTTCGCCAACGGTGGGAAGGCGCTTACATCATCGTCTACAAAGATGAACAACCTGATGAAATCCTCTTCATCAGCTTCTCTGGAGATTGATTTTTTACTCCGGTGGCGGCATCCATCCAAAGGGAATATCTTCGTCCAATAACTCCACCGGATTTGCCGGGCGCATCTGCTGATCCATATCGTTTGGTTTGAAGGCGATCCCCTCTCGGAGTTCGCGTCTGGTGTTGCGCCGTCGCAAATCAGAGGCGTAGTAAATGCGCTTTTTAGCGTCCGGATCAAGCGTGATTCGAGCAACGCCTCGTGCCAGCACGTCTACCGGCATGGGCGCGATACGACGGAAGCCAAGCCATGCGAACGGCGGCAGAATGCCCAGAAGAGTCATCAGGCGATAAAAAGGGTGACGCTTCGTACCTCGTACATACACGATAGGCGCTCGAATAATCGTCGCATGAAGCCCTACCCGATCTATGTATTCTTCGGCTTCTCGTTTTGCCGAGAGGTATCCCCCACTCACCCACGGTGCGCGAACGCCACTCAAAAGCACCATATGCGACACGCCACCGCTGACGCACATATTGGCGACGTTCCGGGCAGAAACGAAATTCGACCATTGATAGGTCAATCCCTGCGTCGGATCGGCGGTCAAGCTGCCAACCGTATGAATGACGCTATTGTGTCCACGCGCCCGCCCCTTCAAACTGGATGGTTCCCATACGTCCGCTGTCTGCCAGCGCACCCGCTGTGCGAGTGCGCCAAGTTTGTCCTCCGCGCCGGGTCTCACGAGCAGCGTGACCTGTGCTCCTTCCGCAAGCAGCGCCGCGGCGATATTATCCCCCAGAAACGTACCACCCCCAGTAACCAATACCCGCTTATTCGTCGTCATTGTCCTCTTACCGTGTGATGCCATCAGGCATGATTGTGAAATAGCGTGTTGTGCAAAATGCTTAATTTGTGCATAATTATATACATGGTTATCTAAATAACTCTGAAATGAACCGTGGTGATGATCATCCTTTGATGATGATCAACAGGCTGGAAAAGTAACCGTCCTAGAAGGACGCCGTGAAGGTTGTGCTCAAGTGCGTGCGGCTTTTGAAAGAAAAATCGTGAAGTGAACGCATACATGTGATAGATGCCTGCACAGACACGCAGTAAAAGGCGTGTTCTTGCGCTTGATCATCGTGTACGACGAGCGCAGCCATAACGTGGCGCAACGTTATTTTTTAGCATTCCTGTACAAATCAGCCGGATTCGTTTCAGAGGATTATGGCTGGTCGTTTTTTGGATGGTACGGGAATGAGCGTCATCACCGCCTTAGAGGTGCAAAAGCGGAACAAAAAGCGTGTCAATGTCTATCTGGATGAAGAATACGCTTTCAGCTTAAGCCTTGACGAAGCGGCAAAACTGCGCAAAGGGCAAACCCTCTCCGATAATGAAGTTGAACAACTGCGCGATCAAGATGCCGTCGCCTACGCGGTAGATAGTGCCGCGCGTTTTCTGGCGGTACGCCCCCGTAGCATTCAAGAAGTCCGTCAAAACCTGCTTCAAAAATCACATCCTCCAGCCGTAATCGACAATGCGCTCGAACGTTTAACGGCGCTTGGTTATTTGGATGACCGGGCATTTGCCGAGTTCTGGGTGCGCGAACGGAATACGTTCAAACCACTCAGCCCACGAGCACTGCGTCAGGAACTGCGCCAGAAGGGTGTCGCCGATGAAATCATCGACGACGTTATCGGCGATCTCGATGCCGACGAAGTGGCTTATCGTGCCGCGATGAGCCAGTCACGTCGCTTCCGTGGCTCAGATCAGCGCACGTTCCGCGAAAAAATGTACGCTTTTTTGCAGCGCCGCGGGTTCTCTTATACGACAGCGAAATCCGTCGTCCGGCAGTTGATCGAGGAACTCAGCGCCGAAGACGGTTATTTCGCGCAAGATTCGGCAGATGACGATCCATTTGATGAGGAATAACCAACCGGCACACATCACGAAAGGAGGAAGCGGATTATCCTAATCGGGTAGACACCGCGATATAAAACATGGAAATCGTCTTAGCCCTCGTAGGACTCATAGCGGGCATTGCTTTAGGGGGAGGGGGATTCTATCTTCTTCAGAAGTCGAAGGCGAAAAATCGACTGGCACTCGCAGAAGAAGAAGCAAAAGCAATCCAATTGAAAGCCGAGCAGCAGGCTCAAGCACGCCTGCGCGAAGCCGAAGAAAGCGCCAAGCGCATCTTGGATGAATCGAACGAAACCGCGCTGCGCCGCCGCCGCGAACTGGACAAAGAAGATGAGCGAATGCAGCGACGGCGAGAAGACCTTGACCGACGCTATGAGCGCATGGAACAGCGCGAACAGAATTTGAACAAACGGCAGAGCCGCCTTGATAAGCAACAGGCAGAGCTGCAAAAACTTCAGGAGGATCGTGTCGCCGAACTCCAACGCATCGCTCAGATGACGATGGACGAGGCAAAAACCGAACTGCTTCAAATCGCCGAAACGGAAGCGCGTAACGACATGGCGCGGATCATCCGGCAAATTGAGGCGGAAGCAACCGAAGAAGCGGAATCTCGCGCCCGCGACATCATCAGTCTTGCGGTGCAGCGGCTTGCTTCGGAACACGTTGCCGAAATCTCGGTGAGCGTCGTACCGCTCCCCGGCGACGAAATGAAAGGACGCATCATCGGGCGCAACGGGCTCAACATCCGCGCCTTCGAGTTGGCGACGGGTGTAGATGTCGTGGTGGACGATACGCCGGAAGCAATCACCATTAGCAGCTTCGACCCGGTGCGCCGCGAGGTCGCCAAACGCGCGATGGCAAAACTGGTCTCCGATGGGCGCATTCATCCCGCCCGTATTGAAAAACTGGTCGAAGACGCACGCGCAGAAGTTGAGCAGGCTATCCGTCAGGAAGGTGAACGCGCCGCCTACGATACGGGTGTTCCGGGCTTGCATCCGGAAATCATCAAGCTGCTTGGACGGCTCAAATTCCGTACCAGCTACGGGCAGAACCAGCACGCCCACGCAATTGAAACCGCGCACATCGCGGGTATGATCGCCGCCGAGCTTGGCGCAGACGTGATGGTGGCAAAGGCTGGTGGACTGCTGCATGACATCGGCAAGGCGGTTGACCACGAGGTTGAAGGTACACATGCCTTGATTGGTGCGGAACTGGCAAAGCGTTACGGCGTCCATCCGAAGGTTGTCAATGCAATTGCCAGCCATCACCATGAAA
>DATGQJ010000322.1:0-3864 GCA_035304265.1 Oceanobacillus sp. | reverse complement strand
GTGAAATACTCATGAGGGGTAACGATGCACACCTATGTAATCCTTCTGCGAGGCATCAATGTCGGCGGCAAGAACAAAGTGCCGATGGCGGACTTGAAGAAATGCCTTGAAGAACTGGGGTTTTCCAAGGTCTCGACCTACATTGCCAGCGGGAACGTGATCTTGGATTCCGACAAAAGCTCTGACGAGATAAGGGCTGAGATCGAAGCGGTGCTGCCGCAGCGCTTCCAGTTGGACAGCGAACTCATCAAAGTGCTGGTGTTGACGCGCGATCAGCTTCAAGCCGTCATTGACAACAAGCCGGAAGGATTCGGCGAGGAACCGGAGAAATATCACAGCGATGCCATCTTCCTGATCGATATGGATGCGGCTGAGGTCATGCCTGTATTCAATCCCCGCGAGGGAGTGGACAAGGTGTGGCAAGGGGATGGGGTGATCTATTCACAACGTCTCAGCGCCGAACGCGCCAAAAGCCGGCTGAACATCATCGCCGCAACACCGCAATACAAATCCATGACCATCCGCAGTTGGAGCACCACCACAAAACTGCTGGAAATCCTCAACAAGAGAGATGCCGAGAAATAATTCAACCACCCAAAGCGACAGATATGGGTGAATCAGGCAGTATAGTTGTGGTGGCAACGCCGCTTTTAGGAGACCGTTCCATGACATCCTACGGTATCAAGCTGGTTTCGGCAGGCTGGAAAGACGATCCGGTGATCGGCTTCAGCAACAAGGGGTATCAGCGGTGGAAAGACAGTATGCAGCCGGGGACACGGATGCTGCTCTATGAAACCGGAACCCCGCCGCCGGGAGTCAAATTCACGGGTACAAAGTCGATTATCGGGGAAGTTGAAGTCACCGGATCGTTCGAGGATGGGGAAAAGCTGCGCTCCCCCACCGAACATCATGACCGCGTCATTCCAGTCAAGGTGTTGCGCCCGCGCCGCGAGGGGAAAAGTATCCCGCTTGATCGCGTCCGTGAATTGATCGGCGACGAGAAATGGCCCCGGATGGGCGAAACCTGGAAGCCGCTGGAAAAGGACGTTTACGATCAACTGTGCGCAGAACTTGAGAAGTGATATTGAGCCTCACAGTGGAGTTTGCCTTGTCTCTAGATGCAGCATTTACAACTTTTCCTATCATCACCACAAAGCGACTGCGGCTTCGGGAAATCCGAATGGATGATGCGGAAGCACTCTATACGATTTTTTCCAACGAAGAGGTCATGAAGTTTCACGGAAGCCCGACGCAGATAACGATGGACGACACTATCAGATGGATTGAGCGGGTGCAAACCCGCTACAGCAAGCGAGAAGCCTTCCGCTGGGGAATCACGCTTCACGGGCAAGACACCGTGATCGGCACGTGCAGTTTTCATGGGCTGAACGAAGCGCATCATTACGTTGAACTCGGCTATGAACTCCATCGTGACTATTGGGGACAGGGCATCATGACCGAAGCCGTGTCTGCCGTGCTGGATTTTGGGTTCACGGAACTGGGGATGAACCGCGTTGAAGCGAGAATCGACATCGCCAACGAACGCTCCAAAAAGCTGCTGGAAAGGCTGGGTTTTACCTACGAGGGATATTTACGCCAGCGCTTCTTTCTCGGTGATCGATATGATGACGATCACTACTTTGGGCTGCTGAAGCACGAGTGGCTGGGTAGGAGATAAGTCTGTCAGCGTCCTTTGCGCCTTTGCGATTCGTTCACGCTTTTCCATAACTGGCGTACTTCATCGTCGCTCAATGCCTGCACGTCGCCCGGCTGCAAGCCTTCGAGCGTGATTGCACCGATTGACCAGCGCACCAGCCGCAGCGTGGGATGCCCGACGGCGGCGGTCATGCGGCGTACCTGACGGTTGCGCCCTTCGGTGAGCGTGAGTTGAATCCATGCCGTCGGCACGGTTTTGCGCTCTCGAATGGGAACGGAACGTGGGGGAAGTGGTTGTCCGTTGACCGTCGGCGTGTCGGGCAAGAGCGCGACGTTTGCCGGACGGGTTCGCCCATCCTTCAAATCGACGCCATCCCGGAGTCGTTGCAACGCGGCTTCGTCGGGGATGCGCTCGACCTGCGCCCAGTAGGTGCGGGGATGGGCATATTTTGGCTGCGTCAGCCTTGCGTTGAGCGCCCCCGAATCGGTGAGCAGGAGTAAGCCTTCGCTGTCCATGTCCAAGCGTCCGGCAGCATAAACGCCCGACACGTGGACGTAATCTGCCAGTGTCGGGCGTCCTTCAGCATCCGTAAATTTGGTCAGCACGCCATAAGGCTTCCAGAAGCGGAAGACCTTCATCCGTGCTTATCCGGCTGCGGCGTCTGCGGCTGCCAACGGGGTATCGCCATCGCTTCCGGTGACTTCAATCGTCGCCATTGACTCGTCAAGCGCGGTCAGGCTCGGCGAGAAATCGTCCGGTTCAAGGGCGTTCAACTGCTCGACCACACCCGCGATGTAGTCTTCGTAGGATGTCCCCGACGGGAAGCTCAAATCCAGTTCATCCGAGTAGACCGGGAACGTGCCGTCGATGTAATAACGCCCGTCGTCGGTAATGCCCTGGAAATCGTAGCTGATGTAAGTCAGGCGCGACTCGGTTTCGGTGTAGGCGGTCAGGAAGCGCACGCCCGTACCGTTGACGAAGGGGATATAGGCGACCTGCGTCACAAACCGCTGCGGCGTCTCGTCGTCAAAGGTCACCACCGGCGCGGGGATGACTTCAGGTGCTTCCGGTTGTTCGTCCAGCACGGCACGCAGCCCTTCAAGTTCCGTCCAGAACGAGGGAACGTAGAGGGTGTAGAAATCCACAGGCTCAACGCGCAGACCTGCGAACAAGCCAGCGGTGTTGAACTGTGCCATCGCCGCCGGGTTATCGCGCAGGTAGTCTTCCACTTCGATCAGTTGGAAGCCGGGGAACAACGTGTTATCCCGGCGAACCACCGCGCCCCAATCGGTGGTCGAAGTGCGTCCGGAGAAGGTATCGGTTTCAAACACCACGGTCAGATCATCTGCCGGAGAGGGAAGCCCTTCTGGGAAGAGAAAATATTGAATGAACGTGCCGTCCGGGTTGATTCTGCCTTCTGCCACCCAGCCGACGAAACTGCTTCTATCAACCTGCCACCATGCGAAACCTTCGGCACAGGCGGGACCATCTTCAATCGTCAGCACATCCGCCGGATTCGCCTGTCCGAGCAGGTCAGCACTGCGCGAAGGCAGGCGGCGCATATTCAGCGGACCACCGGGCGCAGCTTGTACTTCCATGCCCACTTCCAGTTTCGTCTCCAAGCCTGCCGGGCATTCGTTGCCCTGTGCATGAATGCTGGTGAATGAAACCAGAACCGCGAGCAGCAAAAGCATTTTACGAACCATACAAATTCCTCCACTCATATTAGGGCACACCTGCCCAACGGGGATAATGTACAGTGTAATCGAATTTACGAAATTCGTCCTCCCCCGAATGTCCCATTGGCTTTTCGGTGAAAAGGGAATTTTGGGTGGTTTGTGTCGCCACAGACTGAAGTCATGCGGCTTGTCTAAAGCCAAGTCTATTGATGTCCAATGCTCGTAGGGACACGACACCGTCGTGTCCGCCGCCTGAATTGATGGAAATGGGCGGGGTGAGGCGGTTTCCCAAATAAAGACGGATGTATTGTAGGGACAAGATACATCTTGTCCGTCGTCTATTTGAGAGAAACGGACAGGATGTATCCTGTCACTACATCCCCCAGATTTAGTCCTTCCAACCTTCTAAGCGCTGTTTCAGCGTGAGCAGGAAACCATCAGCAGTCGCGCCGTCGGCGATACGGTGATCGAAGGTGAGCGACACGTAAACACACGGACGAATGGCGATCATGTCGTTGCCGTTCGCGT
>DATGQJ010000321.1:0-4187 GCA_035304265.1 Oceanobacillus sp. | reverse complement strand
GTCGGAAAATCTGAACAATGTGCTGCTCACCCTGTCCGAAAATCCGCTGGTGCTCTCGCTGGACATCTCGTTCATCGACAGTCTCGTAAGCCGCCTGATCAACCAGTTCAGCGCCATACCGACGCTGGTAGGCTTGCTCTCACTGCTGGCGGCGGCGGTGGCGATGGCGAACACCGTTTCGCTGGCGACGCTCGAACGGCGGCGCACCATCGGCGTCCTGAAAGCCGTCGGGTTGAAAGGGGGGCGCATTCTCCGGATCATGCTGCTGGAAAACACGTTGATTGGTTTGCTCGGCGGGTTGCTTGGCATCGGCTTGAGTGCGCTCGGCGTGGCACTGATGACCACGCTCGGTCAAGGTGTGCCGATCCCGGTTCCGCGCGAGGCAGCCCCGGTTGCGATTGCGCTAGTGATCGCTGCCATCGCCATCGCATGGACAGCGACCTTCCTCAGCGCTCGCCCTGCGGTGTCCGAGCCTGTCAACAACGTACTGCGGTACGAATGATCATCAAAATAGAAGGGCGACCCGACAGGTCGCCCAAATTTTCGTAGGAGCAGGCTCACCATAGCCGACTTCAGTCGGGTTGATTTTGCTGGACGGATGGCTTCAAGACTTGTCCATAGCGCACTATTCCCCGTTCCGACTGTCATGGCACTCCCACCCGCCACTGAGCCGCGATGGCGATGGTTAACACTTCACTATCGCTCATTTTCACCGCCGCTCCGGCTCTTCGCTGCATCAGCTTTGCGCCTTCTGCCTTGTACCAATCGTCCACAAAGACGTACAATTCGGTGAAGAAAGTGTCCATCGGTTCCACTCGTTTGTTTGGCGACTTCGAGTGTACTGTGCTTAGATACTTTCTTCCTTATTTTCAGTACCGGACAAGCCTTTTTAACCTGTGGCGACGGGGCGCACCTGCGCGTGCCCCCCACGATTTATGCAGCGAAGTATCCCGACTCCTCGATGATCTCTTTCGCCGGAACGAATGAGGTATCCACCACGCTTTTGCCCGTGCGCTGGATGTATGCCTTGACCACGCGATAGCCGATAGCATATCCCCCCAGCGGCGGAACGCCAGTTTTCGGCAGATTCATGGTATCGGCAACCATATCGCCAAAGATGTAGCCGCGAATGGTGTTGAATCCGGTCAGGTTCAGAGCGTCGCGGATGATGGATTTCGCCTGTTGCAGATCGGACTCACTGAGTTCCGTCACCCATGGACCCGCGACATCTTCGCCGTAAAGCTCGGTGGCAAACGCTTCCGCCAAGCCTTCGCCGATCATGTATTCGCCGACGGTGACGGAATTCATCGCGTTCTTCCAGTCCACCGCCGCGCCGCTGTCCGTGCCGATTGCGCCCATCAGGTTGTGGTGCAGTTCGTGGACGGTTGCCGCTTCCACACGCTCCAGATTGTACTCGTCCGGCGTGCCGTAGACGGTCATGATGTAGCCGGGGATCGCGCCGAAGCCGGTATAGCCTTTCGTCCACGGGGCGTTGCTCATATCGGCGACCATCAGCCCGAAGACGTTGGTTTCCAGTTTGACCCGATCCGCGTAATTCGCGAACGCTGCCCAGCCTTTTTCCAGCGCCTTCGCCGCGCGTTCCCATGCATTTGCCTTCGTCAGCGCGTCGATGACTGCCCGCATGGTTTCACGATTTTCCGGCGCAAACTGTTCCGGCGTCATGCTCCACGCGGCGAATGCGGCAAGACCATTCTCGCCAAAGCCGAAGGTTTGCACCAATCCCGCGAACGGCTTGATCAACTCGTCGCGGAAAATCGCTTCGCGTTCTGCCGCGCTGTCGGTTTCTAGCAGGCGGCGGTATGCGGATTCGGTGTCTACAATTTCGAATTTCATGTTATCCTCCTTCTACCACAGCCCACAGTCTAAAGTATCACGTTACGTGATACTCAAGGGCTAATTTGAGGGTGAATGGTGGTTTTTTTCGTATCCAATGGGACTGAAGTATTGGGTGATTAGAACGTATGTTTGATTGCGCTGTTTGTTATTCCCATTACAATAAGAGTCATTCATGCCGCATTAATAATTTGGGGAAGACATCACTTCAGGAAGGCTAGACTTATGGAAATGCTGACCCCTGGCGAAAACTTCGCTCAGATCAAAGTCGTTGGTGTGGGTGGCGGCGGTGGCAACGCCGTGAATCGCATGATCAGCGAAGGGCTTGGCGGCGTAGAATTCATCGCCGTGAACACCGATAATCAGGCGTTGATGCTGGCGAAGGCAAAGGTCCGGGTGCGCATTGGCGATAAACTCACGCGCGGACTTGGGGCAGGGGGCAACCCGGAAATCGGGCGCAAAGCGGCTGAAGAAAGCGCCGACGAACTCTACGAAGTGCTGCGCGGCGCGGATATGGTCTTCATCGCCAGCGGTATGGGCGGCGGCACCGGCACAGGTGCATCGCCTGTCGTCGCGCAAATCGCGAAAGAGCTTGGCGCGTTGACCATCGGCGTCGTCACTCGCCCCTTCACCTTTGAAGGCGCGAAACGTCACCAATCCGCCGAAGCAGGTATCGAAGCGCTCAAGAGTCAGGTCGATACCCTGATCGTTATCCCCAATGACCGTTTGCTTCAAATCGCCGACAAGCGTTCCAGTTTGCAGCAGGCATTCTCGCTGGCAGACGACGTGCTGCGTCAGGGTATTCAGGGCATCTCCGAACTCATCACCGTTCCTGCGCTCATCAACCTCGACTTCGCCGACGTGCGTACCATCATGTCGGAAGGTGGGGCGGCGCTCATGGCGGTGGGTCGCGCTGAAGGTGATGACCGCGCCCGACGTGCAGCCGAAGCCGCGATCAGCAGCGCCCTGTTGGATGTGACCATCGACGGCGCACGCGGTATTCTGTTCAACATCACCGGCGGTCAAGACCTCAGCCTGTTCGAGGTCAACGAAGCGGCTGCCATTATCAAGGAAAGCGCTCATCCCGAAGTCAACCTTATCTTCGGTGCGCAAATCGACGAGAGCATGGGCGACGAAGTGCGCGTGACCGTCATTGCGACGGGTTTCGAGCAAAGCCGGGTGGCGCGGAAGATGGATCAGGCGGCGTTCCGCCAGCAATCCCGCCCGGCACAGCAGGGGCAGCGTCCATCCCAACCGCAGGTCAATCAGCCCACGCAGTCCGTGCCACAGCCTATCGCATCTGAACCCAATCCCAACGGCGTAGCACCCGCGCAGCCACGTCCTGCGCCTCCCCAGCAGGAGAATTTCAGCGCACGGGTGTACGAAGAAGACAATATCGAGATTCCGACCTTCCTGCGTAAGCGACGTTAGTCCTTTCTGTTCCAGACGAATTCGGGTAGGGACACTATATCAACCGTAGTGTCCCTGCATTTTTGTCTCATAGACGTAACGAAAAGCCAATATCCGGTACAACAGCGCGGTTTCTGAAGTCTGTAAATTCGCGCTTGCCGTGCCATGTTGGAAAGCGGGTTTGTGTGGGATTTTTGTTACCTTGTGAAACCATTTTCTAACCAAACTCGTGCGTTGTCCAAGTGGACAACACCGAACGTTCATGCTAAATTACCTTTATCGACAAAACGCAATGACGACGGCAACCGAACCAAACTCATACTTACAATTTTTGTCCTTCAACAGTTGGTTGTCCGCCCATCACTTACATAACGAGGTCGCTCGTGGAGTGTGCTTTGCTGTTCTTTCCGACAGTACCACTCCAGTTTTTTGTCTCTACATTTATTTCGATTAACATTACAATCTTAATCATTCAATAGTAAGGATAGTGAGACGATGGTTCAATCTTCCACCCAACGGCGCAACGCCTTGCACGAACTGGGGTACAAGATTTTTCTGGATCGCTATGCCCAGAAAGACATGACACGTTCGACGCTGGCGGTTGGCGATACGGTGATTGTCGTCGTGAATTCGGAGACCGGGCAGCGCGAGATTGGCACGGTCAAATCGCTGGAACTGCCTCAGGTGACGATTGAACTGCTGGACGGTGAAGTGGTCACGCGCGACGTGGAGCACGTCGATAAGCCGTTGGAGACCGATCCCGCCCAAATGATGGAGCGGGTGGCGCGGGGGATCGCCGCCATCGAAAAATCACCGGAACTACAAGCCGAGTGGACCGAGAAGTTCCAGTGGCTGCTGGATGATTTCAAGTTTGTTCCTGCCGGACGCATCCTGACGGCGGCAGGTACTAATCAAGCTCTTAC
>DATGQJ010000320.1:0-3179 GCA_035304265.1 Oceanobacillus sp. | reverse complement strand
CGCCAGTGATCAAATTGGCGAATGGTCGAGCGCGTGGATATGGGAAGACCACGAATATGACTGCCGTGCGGGATGTCACGACATTGCCATCGAATTTGTGGATCGGACACTGTGCTACTACCGCCTATCCGAAGGAGAGCAGAAGCTCTCAAAGCTGGAAATGGATCGAAAAGCGCCGCAGCGAGCGCTGTCGCTCCTCGCGATGGCGCACCATTTGAAGCTGCATCACAAACTGGCGGAGCACGAAATCCGGCGTCGTCTCAACTACTTGCTGTTTCGACAGAGCATGATTTTGCTTGAGCACGACAACGGGCGGTTGGCGCGTCACTGCCTGCAAGAAATTGTCCGTCACGAGGGATACGGATCGGTAGCCGGATTATCGGCGTGGTTGGTCTTACGAGCGCAACAGAACACGTCATCCGAACAGGCGGCACGGTTCGGGCGCTGGCTGCGCCGGATGTTCTTGCCTGTGCCCGTTCAGCAGATTGAACGTATTACGTAATTCACTCAGACCGTAAGGATTGAAGATTCCGAATCATGCGACTCTTTATCGTTGGCATCAAAGTGCCACCCGAAACCTTTCTCGTGCGCAAAATACGCGGACTGATGGATCGGGGTGTGGATGTAACCATCTTCTCCACATCGCCCAGAAAACTCCCGCCTGAAATATCCGATGCGCGGCTGATACGCCTGAATCGGCGCAGCGGCAAACGGGGAATGCTGGCGTTTTTCAATCTGTTCGCCCGCAAATTCCGAACGCATCCACGAGAGGTAATTCGGGCGTGGCGTGTGGCACGAAAACATGCCCCCCACCGGCTTATCAGCCCTGCATTTCGCCAGCTTCTCTCTTTTGTAGGCGAATCGCCTGACATCATTCATTTTGAGTGGAATATCGCCGCCATCGAACATCTGCCGCTGTTTGACTTCTTCGATTGTCCGGTGACGATTAGCTGCCGGGGAAGACAGGTTCAGGTTTCCACATATGGTCCTGAGGGGCGTGCGCTCGCTGAAGGCTTGCGCGAAACCTTTGCCAGAGCCGCCGCCGTACACTGCGTTTCTGAAGCGATTCGCGAGGAAGCGGCGGAGTTTGGCTTGGATCGTGCGAAAGCGCACGTCATCCGTCCGGCGGTTGATCCGAATTACTTCGCGCCAGCTTCTTCGCGCAACGAAAATCCTGTCGTCCACATCGTCACCACAGGCTCGCTGATCTGGCGCAAGGGGCATGAGTATACGTTGATGGCGCTGCATCTGCTCAAACAACGGGGGCATCAATTTTGCTTTGAACTGATCGGTACAGGGCAGGAGCTTCAACGGGTGCTGTACACAGCACTTGATTTAGGCATCGAGCAGCAGGTGCGGTTGGCAGGACAGCGGACGCCGCAGCAGGTGAAAGAAACCTTGCAGAACGCCGATATTTTCGTGCTTTCCAGCCATAGCGAAGGCATTGCCAACGCCGTCCTCGAAGCAATGGCGTGTGGCTTGCCCGTTGTCACCACCGACTGCGGCGGAATGCGCGAAGTGATCACCAACGGCGTCGATGGCTTTGTGGTTCCGGTACGCGATCCGCAGGCGATGGCAGACGCACTTGAAACCTTGATGATGAATAAAACCCTGCGCACGACGATTGGTGCGGCGGCGCGGCGGCGCATAATCGAAAGTTTCACGCTCGATCAGCAGGCGGAGCAGTTCTTAACCTTTTACCAGAGTGTGTTGCCGGAAGCGGCAACCCTTGATCAATTTAGTGACGTTCCTGTGGCGATGAGCACACCTTGACCACTGAGCGTTGTGTTCAGGAGAAAATCGAGATGACAACTTTTGAATGGGTGTATCTCTTTCTCGAACCTTTTATGCCGGTCTTGAGAGGTAAAGTTCGCCACGATCTGAAACGTATTCTCCGCCGTCTTCCTAAAGGGGCGCTCATGCTTGATGTCGGTGGACGGAAATCACCCTACACCATCGGGCTTCCAGCAGAAGTGATTATTCTCGATCTCCCTCGTGAACGTGAAGAACAGTACCTATTAAATCTCGGCGTCACTCAATCAATACTGCAACAACTTCACCGGAGACGATCCAATATTAAAAGCGTCATCCTTGAAGATATGGCTCACTGCACTATTCCATCAGATAGTGTTGATGTGGTCAGTTGTGTCGAAGTTCTTGAGCATGTCCGCATCGTTGAGCCGTTTTTGCAGCAGGTGCAGCGTGTTCTAAAACCCGGTGGGTTTTTCTACATGACGACGCCAAACGGGGATTACATTCGGAATGAACCGCCGAATTATAATCCTGACCACGTTCGCCATTTCACTCGTGATGAACTGAATACGCTACTGAGCAGATACTTTGATGATGTCCAAGTCGAGTATGGAATTAGGACTGGCAAGTATCGGCTGAAGGGGTTGTATGCGCTACAACTCCGCCGTCCGTTGTCCCTGATACAAAGTGCGATCTCCAACATCATCAACCGACTAGAGTCTAGGAAACTTGAGAATCAACCACGCAGAACTGCCCATCTGTTTGCCCTTTCCCGTAAGCCGTGAGAAATCTATGAAACTTGTGCTGTTTGTACCCGCATTTCCCAAATTCTCCGAAACCTTCATCGTGAGCAAGTTTCTGGGCTTGCTTGAAAAAGGTCACGACGTTTACATCGTCTGTAATCAGAGTACCCGTGAGGATTGGGATCACTTCAAGCAATTGCAGAGTAAGCCCGAACTGCGCGAGCGTGTTTATGTGCATTGGCGCTTTCGCCCGCGCTGGCTCGTGGGGTTGCTGCTGCCGCTGCGTATTGTCCATACCCTGTACTCTGCTCCCAAAGAAACGCTGCGCTATTTTGCGCGGGGATTACGACGTTTTCACCCACTTGATCTGCTGCGCCGTTTCTATGGTGATGCGGCGATTATCACCGCCAAGCCCGACGTGCTGCACTTTGAATTTGGCGCGTTGGCAGCCGAGCGCATGTATCTCAAAGACCTGCTTGGCTGCAAAGTGATCACCAGCTTTCGCGGCTATGACCTGAATCGTTCAGGGCTAGAGCGGGGCAATTATTACGCGGACGTGTGGAAGTCTGCTGACTATCTACATTTATTGGGACATGATTTGTGGAATCGAGCGCAGATGCGTGGCTGTCCACCGGAGAAACCGCACGTCTTCATTCCGCCTGCCATTGACCTGACCTTTTTCAG
>DATGQJ010000319.1:0-4091 GCA_035304265.1 Oceanobacillus sp. | reverse complement strand
CCTGTTCAATTCGCCCTGCGACAAAATCCCTTCCACCGGACGCACCCCGATGCCATCATGCGACGCGGTGAAGTTGAAAAAGGTCGTCTGTTCCGATGGCGTAATCAACGTGTTCGCCCATGCGGAAAGCTGGTTCGCGTTCCCTGCCAGCATAGTGTGAAACAGCAGCGGCGGCAGCGTGAAGTTGTACACCATCTGCGCTTCGTCGTAGCCATTGCCAAAATACGAGACGTTTTCGGCGTGAGGCACATTGGTTTCGGTGATGAGGATCACCTGTGGAGCAACGTGATCCAACGCCGCGCGTAGAAGTTGAATCAGCGCATGGGTCTGGGCAAGATGAATGCAGTTCGTCCCAATTTCCTTCCACGCATAGGCGATTGCATCCAGCCGAATCACCTGCGCTCCCTGCCTGACGTAAAACAGCAGCACGTCAAGAATCCGCAGCAGCGTATCGGGGTTCTGGTAATTCAAGTCCACCTGATCATCGCTGAACGTCGTCCAGACGTGTATGGTTTCCCCGTTCGCCTTCTGGAACGGGGTGAGCAGCGGTGATGTGCGTGGACGTGTGACGAGGCTCAAATCTTGATCCGGCGATGCGACGGCGAACAGTTCTCGATAGTCCGGCTCATCCGCCAGAAAACGCTGAAACCACTCGCTTCGCGCAGACATATGGTTGATCACGGCATCGAACATCAGCCGGAAATCTTGACCAAGCGCCGCCACATCTTCCCATGTTCCGAGGTCTGGGTTCACCGCGTAGTAGTCAATCACGGAGAACCCGTCATCGGACGAATACGGGTAAAATGGAAGAATGTGAATAGTAGAGATCGCGCCCTTCACCCATTGATTGAGAAAGTGGTGCAGCGTTCGCAGCGGCGGCTCGCTCTCTCGTTGGAGCGTATCGCCGTAAGTGATGAGAAAAACGTCACGTTCACTGAAGCGTTCGCCATCCTCAAACGCAGGCAATCGCGCATTATCAAGCAGCGTCATGACGCGGTTCAGCGTAGACTGCGCGGTGTCAGCATCGTAAAGACGATGCAAAAGCAGTGAAATGCGTTCTGCGGTTGTCTGGGTCATCGGTCTCATCCTTTGGTACGCTGGTCGCCTCTTTAGTATTCCAGTAAGAAAAAATGCGCTAAAGTAGAGTCACAGGAAATGTTCTAAAGAGTGTACCATGCTCCAAAACTCGACCCGCACGGAAAAAAACATGACGCGCTTCATCGTCAGCAGCCTGATTCTGCTGGCGGTGCTGGCGCTTATTCTCGCCGGGGGAACGATTGCCGTTCTCAGCCACCTTTCAAATCAAATTGAACTGGTGGCACTCCAAAAATCCGATCTGGACGCCCTTCAAACCAGCGAAATTGTCGAGCCGAAAATTGTAGTCGCAGGACAGGTATCAGGTAGTGCTTGGGAGCAGGGACGCTTGGTGATTGTGCATTCCGCCGTTCTGGAAGACAGCCTGATTTTCGTCACGCCTATCACCAAGCCGCGCGGTAACTGGTGGGTTGCTCAGATTGTACCCGGTGAGTCGTTTACGGTGGAAAGCAGCGCCGACGATGAAAATATGAGCTTCAACTGGCTCATCACCGCGTCGCCAAATCAATCAGGCTAGAGGACGTGCGGAGTTGCGTTCGCACAGCCGTGCCTGCAACATGACCGATTCGACCTCTGCACTCCCGTCTTCCATGTGTCTCAGCAGCATTCCCGCCGTGGCTTCCCCGATTTGCTCGATTGGCTGGGCGATTGTCGTCAACTCCGGCATGGTGTAAGCGGCAAGCGGGATATTGTCAAAGCCAATCACCGATACATCGTCGGGAACCTTCAACCCGGCTTTGGCAACTGCATGGATCACCCCCACTGCCATCATATCGGTCAACGCGAAAATCGCCGTTGGGCGCGGCGTGAGTTCCAGCAGCCTTTTTCCCGCAGTGAAGCCTACTTCAAAATCGGGGCGCGTCTCGACGATGACCATTTCAGGATCGAGCGCGATGCCGAAATCCTTCAGTGCTTGCTGCGCGCCCTTGAGCCGTGACTGCAACGATTCGCCGTAGAGCGACGCGGCGACAATCGCAATCCGCCGATGCCCTAATTCGGTCAAATAACGGATTCCATCGTGTGCGCCTTGATAGTTATCGACCATCACGCGGTTGATGCCGGTGAGTTCCGGCAGGTCACGATCCACCAGCACGACAGGCACTTTGCGCTCGACAAAGCGCGTTACGTGTTCGGCGCTTTGTCCGGTAGGCGCAACCACCACACCGTCTACGCGCTGGCGCAGCAGCATCTCGACGTAAGTATTTTCCTTTTCGAGATTCTCTTCTGCGCTGCAAATCAGCGCCCGATACCCACTGGCAAACAATGTCTTTTCAATGACGAAGGTCAGGGCGCTAAAAAACGGTTGATCAATCTGGGGAATCAGGATACCCACGGTCATCGTGCGCTGGTTGCGTAAGCCCTGCGCCAGCGCACTTGGGCGAAAATTGAGTGCTGCCATCGCTTCTAGCACGCGCATTTCCAACTCTTGGCTGACGTAGCCACTTTTGTTCATGACACGTGACACCGTTGCGACAGACACGCCCGCGTAATCGGCTACTGCTTTGATGGTCGTCATTGATTGTCTACACTCTACTCCTGCGTCCGACCGTTTAAGGCAGGAATCAATAGCGATGTGAATCGCTATTAAAGTCTGCCTGAAACCAATTACGCTTTTATGCACAGACTCTAGTCAGAGTTCACATTCTTGTCAAATGGGTAAATTGTGTGACCGGAGAAATGGGTGAAAAGTGGGGGATCACTTTCAACTTTTCACTGTGGCTAGAGCTGCACTCGACGCCCCTCATCCCCCAACCCCTTCTCCCACGCAAGCGGGGAGAAGGGGCGCAATCCCGACATCAAAGTTCCCATCGGCGCACACAAAGATGCGACCCGTTTGTGGTAGGAGCGCCCCGCGGGTCGCCCGAACCTACTTGTTCGCCCGTCTGAAATCTCTACGAAAGAAAATCCGAATTTTCAGACACGCTGCTCTAAGCAGGCAGCGGGGGATGTTTCTCAACGATAGCGTCGATGACCTGCTCCAACGCCGCTAGCCGTTCTTGCGTCTTGGCAACCGCCACGTAAGAGAAGTAATTGACGGGCTTCTCGGTTTCGTAGACCACCGGATCGTAGATGAAGATACCATCCGGCTTACCGCGTGTCAGCGGCACGAATTCAGGATCGCACAGTATGGTGCTCAGGTTGTCCACATTGCAGTGAACGAGGCGGTAACGTGCATATACGTCATCCAGAGAGATTCCGATTCGCTGCAAAAAGTGCTGTGGGTACGTGCCGGAGCAAAATCGCGGGTTGATGTCCACCGCGTAAAGTTCATTGTCGGCTGTGATAATGTAGTCTACGCCGTAAACGCCTTGAAGATCAGGAATCACATCGCCGATACGTGCGGTGTACTCGATAATCTTATCGCTCAAGTTTTGCGGCGCTTCACTTGGGATCGAATTGCCGTAGTGAATCCAGTGATGCAGAATCTGGTCGGTGACGGCGAACGACGTGCGCTCCCCCTGCCACAAGACCATATTCACCGATGGGGACAGCGCTACGTCATACAGGGTTTCGACCAGCAGCGGGTATGTGAACTGCGGCGCTGCCACCCGAATCTCATCTTCGGTCATTGCCCGCACCAGCTTACGGTGATCCGACTTGATGAAAACCCCGCGATGGCTGCGCGATGAATCGTGATAAAACGCCAGCACCTCGTCAAGGCTGTGACAGATTTGCGCTTCGGGGGTGGGCACGCCCGCCATACGCGCATAACGCCGCCCGTCAATCTTGCTGTTCGCCGCCTCAAATGAGGTTTTGTTGGGATAAACGGTAGGTGTGTGGTCGGGTGTGACGAGCGCATCCACCAGACGGTCAAGTCCGCGCTCGTCATCGTTGTAAAACACGGAGATGTCCAGCCGCCTCTCCTCGACAAGCGTGCGCACCTGAGCCAGCGCCGCTTCGTCATCCAGCAGATTGAGGGTGAGGTTGTCGCTCCGCCGCGCCGGAATGATGATGTGTTCCGGCAGCGAATTGAGGCTTTTCAGATAGTCGAGATA
>DATGQJ010000318.1:0-6743 GCA_035304265.1 Oceanobacillus sp. | reverse complement strand
GGTGTGATGACGTATCCCACATAGTCACCCTGATCACAGCGGTAAGCGAAAATGCCGCCATCCAGCGCCCCGCCCGCCCACGTTAACTGAACGAGGATTTCCACGTTATCGTCACCGGTCACATCTGCCAGAACAACATCGTAAATCCAGGGGTCTTCGTGCTGCGCTGCCGCCTCGTCCAGCGCTGCCATGAGCGTGCTCGGCGTTCCGCCGCTGTTCAGGTGATCTTCAAGGCGCGGCATGAAATCCACCACCCGCACATACTCCCCATTCTCGTCCGTGCCCTCAAATGAAATCGCTGTCGGTTCACCTTGTGTTGTCGCTTCGGCACAGACTCGATTTGGAGACTGGCTGAATACGTGCAAAGGAGTCCAGAAAACGGCAATCAAGAGCAATGTCAAGGATTTCCAAAGGGTTTTCATGTGTGATTCACCTCCTTGATACGACGCAGATACGACGCAGATACGACGCAGATATGACGCAGATACGACGCATGAATACAAGCGTAGTCCAAATTTGATTTGCGATGAGGCTGCCAACAAAGATCGTCGTTCAATCGTAGGGAAATCGTCATCTTAATGCGCCTTGAAATTTAATGGAACCTCCTGTACCCTTTCAACGTCTATTAAGCGGAACAAGGAGGTACCACAGTATGAAACTCAGCTTTATCGTATTACTGCTCGTTGCCCTGTTCGCATTTCCGGCGCTGGCACAGGACGACTCCACACAAACCATCACCTATGACGGGTTTGGTTTCACGTATCCGACAGCGCTATCCTCAACGCTGAACATCGCCGACATCGCAGGCGATCCGCCTGACATCGAACAACCCGGTGGTCCGCAGGTTGGGCACAGGCAATTCACGCTTTACTACAATCAGCCGCCCGCACCCGAAAACATCTTCGACACATCGGCGACGATTCGGGTCTATCGCACCGCTGATTTCGTGGGTTATGATTCGTTCTCGCAGGAATTGCAGGCGCTTCAAACCCTGCTGGCTGATCGCCCGGATTTATCTCCGTTCGTAGAAGCAACCGTCGCCTCACAGGAAAATTCGCTGCCCTTCATCCCGGTTTTCCCGTCGTCACAGATACTCCGCGCTCACGCCAGTTACGTGGATACGGGCACGGTATCGGGCATCAGCTATATCACCCTCTTCCGGCTGGACGTTGCGCCAGTTCTGGGGCATGAACTGCTCTACACCTTTCAGGGTGTGAGCAATGACGGCTCAACCTACGTCTCGGCGGTCTTCTGGATCACAACCGATCTGTTCCCATCCGAACTGCCGGAAGATTTCGACTACGAAGCATTCTCGGCTGGATACGAAGAACATATCGCGGAAGCCGTCGCTACGCTGAACAACGCAAGCCCGGATGATTTCGCGCCATCCCTGACCATGCTCGACAGCATCATCGGTTCGTTCGTCGCTTCGGCTCCCGATGGTGGCGAAGCAGCACCCACCACTGAAGCGCCGGAAGTCACACCGACGCAGGTGCTTGACCCGACGCTGGGTGGGCTGGCGGATACGTGGAATCTGGTTTCGTATGGCGATCCTGCCAATCCAACGCCTGTTTTGGAAACCGCCCCAATCTCGATCAGCTTCACGCCCGGCGGTGCTGGTGGGTCGGCAGGCTGCAATCAGTTTGGCGGCGCGAACTTCCAGTATGACGCCAATACCATCACCTTCGGCGAGATCGTCACGACGCGCATGGCTTGCGCCGAAGACGTGATGGCGCAGGAAACCGCCTTCCTCGAAGCGCTGGCATCCGCAACCACATTTGAAGTGGGCGATGGTCAGTTGCGGATTTTCTACGACGGCGGCGTGTTGAACTTTGAATCCGCCACCACATCACCCGAAACGCCCGAAGCCACTGACCCAACGCTGGGCGGTCTGGCGGGCACGTGGAATCTGGTTTCGTATGGCGATCCCAACAACCCGCAGCAAGTGGTCGGGGCGACACCACCGACGCTCGTCCTTGCGCCGGACAGCGCGGGCGGGAACGGTGGTTGCAACCAGTTTGGGGCAGACACGTTCTCCTTTGACGGCAACACCATCACCTTCGGGCAAATCGTCAGCACGCTGATGGCTTGCATGGATGAGGCGGTGATGGCACAGGAAAGCGCCTATCTCGCCGCGCTGCAATCGGCAAGCACCTACACACTGACCGACGGGCAGTTGCAAATCGCTTACGACGGCGGCGTACTCAACTTCACCCGCGCTCAGTAGCGACCTCACGATTCAAAGCAAAAGGGCGACTCAATCGGTGAGTCGCCCCTGCAAAACATTCGGATTTTGACGCGCTAGACGTTGTCTTCTTCCTCAGTGGCTTCATCCGCCGCTTCAGCTTCAGGCGCTTCGGTTTCCTCAGCCACCACTTCGTCTTCGTCCAACGACGCCGACGGCACCGACTCTTCCTCTTCAGCAGTCATTACATCCTCTGCTGCGGGCGGTACGGCTTCGTCGGCAGTCCCGTTGACAGGCGCTTCGCCTTCCGCACCAACGGGCATCGCGTCCGTGCCCCAACGCTGGGTGAAGCCCACACGCCGCTTCTCCGGTTCGAGATGGCTGATTCGCAGGCTCAGGCGATCACCTTTCTTGACGTAGGAATACGGCTCTTTCAACGAACCGTCGCCCATTTCGCTCAGGTGCAGCAGCCCTTCGAGACCATCGTCTAACGCCACGAATGCACCGAAATCGACCACGTTTGTGACCGTGCCTTCGACAAGCTGCCCTTCGTGATACTTCTCGGCTGCCGCTTCCCACGGGTCGGGCAGCAGGCGCTTGCGGCTCAGAGCGATCCGGTTGGAATCGCGATCAAGGCTCAACACGTACACGTCGATCTCATCACCAACGCGCAACACATCGCGCGGGTGATCGACCCGATGCCACGCCAATTCACTCACGTGGATCAAGCCGTCCGCACCGCCAAGATTGACGAACGCGCCGAAATCGCGCAGTCCCGTGACCGTGCCGCGCACGATGTCGCCCTCTTTGAGTTCAGAGAGCAGACGCGCCTTTTGCTGCGCACGCCATTCACGCTGTGCTTCGCGCTCGCTGAAGATCAAACGACGCCGCGCCTGATCGACTTCGATGACTTTGACGGCAAGCACCTTATTCTTCAGTTCGTCCCACGATTCGCGTCCGCCTGTCGTGCCGACAGTGACGAGATGCGAGCTTGGGATGAAGCCCTCAAGTCGATTCCAGTTGACCAGAATACCGCCCCGGTTGTGATCCTTGACCGTGACTTCGACCACTTCTTCGCTTTTCAGCAGTTCGCGGGCGCGTTCCCAGTCATACTGCTGCAACCCCATATTGATAGAAACGATCAGGTTATCGTCCTGATCGCGCGGGTTCAGCACGTAGACAGGCACTTCCGCGCCTACCTTCAGGTTATCACGAACCTTCGGGTCAAGCCGTTCAAGGTCTTGCACCGGGACAATCCCGTCCCGTTTCGCGCCCATATCGACAATTACTTCACGATTGTCGATCTGCAAGATAATCGCATTGCGGATTTCACCACGCTGCGGCGGTTTATAAGAAAACGACGAGTCGAGTAACTCGCGGAATTCCTCCCCAAATGCGCCCTGTTCTACATCCGATTTTGGCATATCCATCTACATCCACCTTCGTGCGCTGCTATCGGGACGCTGTCACCCGGGACGCGCCACGATGCAAATATCGCTGATCATTATTATACCAATGAAATATTGGAACTACGTAAACGCTCAACCAATATTAATTCATGTCCGGCTGTGTTAAACCAAAATTGCGCATTCCTCTATCCACTTCCCACGGATAGACGACATACGCATCCGTCACCGCGCCGTAAAAATCCGGCTTTTCTTTTTTGAACAACGAACGGTAGGGGTTGAAATGCATGACGCAGGTGTACGGCGTTGCCCCTGCCGTCAGCAAGCGTTCGCGCACGGCAATACTGGTGCGTCCACTACCCCAGACATCGTCAACGATAAGAGTCTTACGATTTACGACCAGCGAAGGTTCAGGAAATTGCAGGAAGGAGGGCCAGACCATCAAGCCTGCGCCTTCCGCCGTCGCCGGAAAATCCACCGCCGCCGTGAGCAAATGGGTGATTCCAAGTGCTTCTGCCAGCAACCCGCCGGGAATGACACCGCCGCGCGTGATCATCACCATGCCGCTGAAGGTGCCGATGCCGCGTATTTGCGGCAGTAAAATGTCGATCAATTTGTCCACGTCTGCCCACGTCAATACCTCGTGGCGGACGGGACCTTCGGGGTTCTCTGCCATTGTCTAACCTCAAGTGGAGAAAAGGAGAAGCGCCGAGTAATTACAATTATAGCAGAAAATATGACAATCCGAAGGGTAAGACGAGAAGAATGCTCAAATTGATGCATCGTCTCCCTGTCAACAGGTCAAGTTGGTCGCATATCTGGAGGTCAGACGTTGCGTCGGTTCGCTGGGCAAACACACAGGTTTGCCCCTACAAGACCCGTTGGTGGGTAGGGGCAGACCTGATGCGATTTAACACTTAAATACGGAGAATGTAGGGACAGGATACATCCTGTCCGATCCTCTCAAATTCGACCTAAAATCGGGCGGACAAGATATATCTTGTCCCTACAATATATCCGTCTCATTTTGTTAAACGACATCAGGTCTACTCCGGCGCGTGTCCGAGATTTTTCCTCCGCAAGGATTTTCAGACATGCTCTAGTCTTGTTCCCGCAGGTATTCCAGCACCGCCTCGGTTCCCTGTTCGACCACTTCCGGCGGCGGGGATGTCAGCGGATTGCCGTCTACAAATAACTGCCAGAGATTGCGAAGCTGCCCGATCTCTGGTGGGAGTTCGGTCAACTGGTTATAGCTCAAGTCGAGTTGTTCCAGAGTCACAAGCTGCCCGATTTCCGGCGGCAGGCGTGTCAAGCCAAGTGTATTCAGGTTTAGCTCGGTAGCCCCCGTCTCCAATGCTCGCTGAATACGCTCCAATGCCATCTCATACGCGAGGTCACCTTGTGCGCGTGCCGAAAATCCGAATGCAATCATGATCAGGAGAAAAAGATGAGCGATTTTTCGCATGGTTGGCTCCCCTTCTAGCCCTATCATGAACGAATACGGGCAATCCCGCCAGATACTTGCCCTACTCATCCCCTACGCTCATGCAACTGGTTCACACTGGAACTACCGATAAATACAAGCTAATGGTTTAATCAGAGCCAATTCACAACGAGGAGGAGGCAATGGAATTCAATCTTGAGATGGCGATTCCGGTGCTGGAACGCACGCCTGCCACGCTCCGCGCGATGCTGGTAGGGCTGCCGGACGAATGGGTGAAAAGCAACGAAGGCGGCGACTCGTGGAGTCCGTTTGACGTGGTGGGACATCTGGTCGCGTTGGAACGTGCAGATTGGATACCCCGCGCCCGCATCATCCTCGAACACGGCACAGCGCGGGAATTCAATCCGGTGGATCGTTTCGCCATGTTCACCGAATCAAAAGGCAAGACGATTGAACAACTGATCGACGAACTGGCACGATTGCGACAGGAAAACCTCGCCCAGTTACGCGCGTTGAATCTCACCGAAGCGGATTTAGCGCGTCAGGGGCGTCACCCCGCGCTTGGCGATGTCACGCTCGCCACTCTGCTGGCGACGTGGGTTGCCCATGACCTGAACCACATCCATCAGATCGCGCAGACCATGGCTCGCCAGTATCGAGACGCAGTGGGGGTATGGCGCGAATACTTACTGATTATGGATTAGCAGACGCCAAAAATGGTTGAAAATGACAACATTGTGGGGACAGAACGGCGTTCGTACCATCCTGTCCCCACAATGATTTATGACCGCTACAAACGCTCGGCTACGCTCTTTGCCTGCGTGAACAGCAGCAGATAGTCGGGACCGCCGCCCTTGCTGTCCGTCCCGCTCATGTTGAAGCCGCCGAATGGGTGAATGCCCACCAGCGCCCCGGTACACTTGCGGTTGAAGTACAGGTTGCCCACGTGGAATTCGTTCCGCGCCCGTTCCAGCCGTTCACGGCTGTTGCTGTACACCGCGCCGGTTAAGCCGTAGTCCGTCCCGTTGGCGATTGCCAGTCCGTCATCGAAGTCGTTCGCGCGGATCAACGCCAGCACCGGACCGAAGATTTCCTCTTGCGCGATTCGGGCATTCGGCGGCACATCCCCGAAAATAGTGGGTGGCAGGAAGTAGCCGCCTTCCGGCGTGCTGATCGGCTCGCCGCCCAACAGCAGCTTGCCTTCCTGTGTGCCGATCTCGATGTAGTTCATGATCTTCTGCATCGCGTCCACGTCGATCACAGGACCGAGGTCGATGTTATGTCCATTGTCCGGCGCACCGACGGTCAGCTTGCTCGCCAGTTCGACCACGCGGTTCGCCACCCGGTCATACACTTCGTTGACGAGGATAGCGCGTGACCCGGCGGAACACTTCTGTCCCTGAAAACCGAAGGCGCTGGCAACCACACCCTGCGCCGCCGATTCGAGGTCGGCGGTTTCATCCACCAGCACCGCGTCCTTGCCGCCCATCTCCAGAATGGAGCGTTTGAGCCACTTCTGACCGGGGCGCACTTTCGCCGCCTGCTCGTAGATAGCTACACCCACCTCGCGCGATCCGGTGAAGGCGATGAAGCGCGTCAGGGGATGCTCGACCATTCGCGCCCCGACGATATGACCGGGACCCGTCAGGTAGTTCAGCACACCGTCGGGCAGTCCGTTCTCCCAGAAGAGACGGCACAACTCGTAGGC
>DATGQJ010000317.1:0-3685 GCA_035304265.1 Oceanobacillus sp. | reverse complement strand
GCGATCAACTGACCAATCGGGTGTTTGGGGAAGAAGAGGTGCGCCAGTTTCGCGTTGTTTTCCACCGCCGCCTCTTTAATCCACAAGCCATTGGCACGGCGGGGATCGCGGGCGGCGACCTTGTGCAGAAGATAAGCGGTTTTCCATTCCGCCCACATATTGTTGCTGAAGCCGTCATTGCCGAGGCAGACGCGCACCCAGCGCTCCATCATTTTATCGAAGGGCATGATGCCAACGCCGTTGTTCATGTTGGAGCGCGGCTGGCGCGTCACCCAGTTGTTGTTCTGAAGAAGCGTCAGTTCGTTATCGTCGATGTGGACGCAGTGTGCGGCGATGGTCTTTCCGCCTTCCAGCACGCCGCTGTCATGCAAGCGCTGAACGACGCGCTTACCGTGTTTGCGCAGACATTCCTCTTGATCAACTTCGTGTTCGGCAACGTGAATGTGAAATCCGGCGTCGGACGGCTTGGCGGCAACGCACTTTTTCAGGGTCGCGTCACTCAGCGTCAGGCTGGCGTGCAGCCCAAACGTGCCACGCACGCGCGGGTGATTGCGATAGCTGTTGATGAAACGCACGTTTTCGGCAATTCCGGCTTCCGCTTTGTCGAAACCGTCACGGTCACTGACTTCATAGCAGAGGACGGCACGAAGCCCGGATTTCTCCACCGCCCGCGCGATCACGTCGAGGCTGCCGTCGATAAAGTTGGGGCTGGCGTGATGGTCGAACAGCGTGGTTGTTCCGTGTTTGATGGCATCTACCAGCGAAACTAAGGCACTGGTGCGAACGGTATCTTTGTCGAGCGCTTTATCGAGGGGCCACCACAGCCGCAAGAGAATTTGCGGGAAGCTGGCAGGCGCAGCGCCGGGAATCGCTAGCCCACGCGCATATGCCCCGTAGAAATGGGTATGAGCGCAGATATTCCCCGGCATGACGAACTGCCCGCGAGCATCGAGACGTTCTTCGGTAGGGTATTTCGCTTCCAACTCTGCCGACGGCGCGATCTCGCGGATGACGCCATCCTGAATGCGCAGGGCGTGATCGCTGAGAATATCACCGTCAGGATTCCACGTGATAAGCGTGCCGTTGGTAATGAGCATGAGTCGTTTCTCTTTGGATAAGCAACATAAAGGCACCGCCCCTACTGTACCGCAGATTCGGCTGTGTTCCTACCCAAGCGGGGGGATGCGCAGGGTGACGGGTCCGCCGCTGCTGGCGATTTTCATGAGGATAGCTTGCAGAATTTCATCCTCTTTGTGGGCTGTGTTCATGAGGATTGCCCCGCCAACACGCTCGGTAGAGGCAAGCACTTCGCCCTTTTCGCATAGAATCCGCAGCCCCGGCGCGAAAGGATCGTCGCGGCGTTCGGCTTCCCAGATGCGCTGCGGGCGGATGCCCTTGTCACGCAGGGCATGATAGATGCGATCCACGTAATAATCGTTCTGGCTGTAGAGGTCGCGGATTTCCCGCGCATGAACGAACCGATCCCACGTGGTATAGATAAAGCTGATCGGGCGTTTGGTGGGGTTGAGAATGGGCGGGGTTTTTTCGACCAGTTCGCCTAACGCGACACGATAGTACACGTTATTCGCGTTGGGATGGTGGGCTTCTTCCGGCAGCAAGTCACGACGATAGGCGAGTTCCAGCCCTTTCTGCTGCGCGTAATAGACGATGCCGCCGTTTTTCTCTCTGAAAGCGCGACTCAGGTAAAAGGCGAGGTATTCAGCATAAACGCCGCGCGGCATTCGTTCTTGCGGAATGCGATACCAATGATGGTCACGCGCATATTCGAGATCGCGCTTACGATTGATGACGCCGACGAGGACGCGATCTTCCGGGTACATACGTTGCCCTGATGTCATGATCAATGTTCCGTAATAATACCTGATAAGGCAACGCGAATACACTAGAATAAGCATTCTCTCAGCAAGATTTTACAATTGTTACAGCTATTTGGATATAACTGTAATCATTCCGCTTGCCGTGCGTACTCGGCTGGCGTTTTGCCGACGACGGTCTTGAAGTCTTTGATGAAGTGCGCCTGATCGAAATAGCCGAGATCGAGCGCCATCCGCGTCAAATCGGACACTTGCCCTTCGACCAGCAGTTCGGCGGCTTCGTGCAGTCGAAAACGCTGGATCACCCATTTGGGACTCACGCCGACGTACTGTCTGAAGAGGCGCTGCAAGGAACGTTTGTGGATGCCTATTCTTTCAACAAGATCGTCCACTTTCGTGATGGTGCGATCAGACATGATGCAGTCAATGATCTGATTGACAACCACCACGTTGTCATCACGCTCCGGCAGGCGCTCACGCAAAAAGCACTCGGTGAGGCGGATCATCTCGTCAACGTCATCGGTCGAAAGCACGGCGTGTTCTAAACACCTGCTCTCTTCGCCAAACACCTGCTCGATGTCCATGCAGGTATCGGTCAACTGCGAGATGGGCATTTTCTCGAATGGATAGAATGCGCCGGGATTGAATTTTACGGCGAACACTTTGCCCCTGCCTTCGAGCAAATGGGATGATTTCGTGCTGGGGATGCCGAAAATGCCGGATTTCCCCTGCTCAAAGACAAGGTTCACACAGGGATATTGAATCACTTCCTGACGATAGGGTTCGTCAAGGTCCCAACAAACGTACCAGTAACGCTGCACGAAAAAAGCGAGGTCGGGCGACGGCAAATGCCGCGAAAGATGGAACTTCGTTTCGCCTGTTTTCGGGTTGAGAATCCCACGTTTCCCCAGAACCGTCTGCATCATCCCTCTCTCACCATTCATGGATGTCGCGTTTTTACAATGAAGCACAAAGTGCCTTGATTATAATATGGCTCAAATGTTCTAGCGCAGAAAGAGGCATTATGAACCGCTACATGCAGGAAAAATGGTCGTGGATAGAAGGCTCACACGACATGCGCACCGCCCTGCTGGACACACTGACCGACTCCGATCTGGCGTTCAGCCTCGGGGGGGAGACGATGACACTGGGCGCACTCTGCCGGGAAATGGGCGAAATCCAGCATTCGTACATTCAATCGCTCAAAACCTTCAAACAGGACTGGAATTATCGCAACACCGAACCGGGGTTAGACGGCAGCGTTTCCCGACTGAAGGCGTGGTTTGAAACGCTCGACGGCGAAATGAAAGCCATCGTCTCGGCTTTTTCGGACGAGGATTTGAAGAAGATGGTGGATCGCTCCGGGTTCGAGATGCCCGTCGATATGCAGCTCGACGTGTATCTTCAAGCGCTGTTGATTTTCTTCGGCAAGGCAAGCATCTACCTGAAGGCGATGAGCAAGCCGCTGCCGCAGGCTATCAAAGACTATATCTGGTGAAAGGAACAGACATGACCACACATGCAACTGCAACCTTCGCAGTGAAAAGCTGGGACGAGCAAACGTGGGAAGGCAAGCCACACAACGAAGTGACAGGAACAAAACTCACGACTACCCACGTCGTCTATAGCTACGAGGGCGATTTTGAAGGTGAAAGCACGTACAGAACGGTGATGTACTACCGTGACGACGGAACGGCAGCATTCAGCGGGCTGGAAAAGTTTGTCGGCAAGCTGCATGGTCGCTCAGGCAGTTTCGTCGTGCAGCACATCGGCACTTTCGGCGCGGAAGGCGTAAGAGGCACGTTTACCGTGATTCCCAATTCAGGAACGGATGAACTGAAAGGGATAAC
>DATGQJ010000316.1:0-3981 GCA_035304265.1 Oceanobacillus sp. | reverse complement strand
CGTGACGGTGAAACCGGGCGGAACGGGGACACCCGCGCGGGTCATATCGCCAAGTCCGGCTCCCTTGCCGCCGAGCAAGGCGCGAGTTTTATCCCACGAACCACCCAGCATCTCTTGAACGGTATCGATCTCATCGAACAGAAACACCCAGCGTTTTGCAACTTTGGTTTGAGCCTCTCGTTTTTTCGGAGGCGCTACTGCTACAGTCATTGCAGATTGCTCCTTTACTTATATTTTGGATTGTCCGTCTTTCGAGAGGGTTCTCCTACTGTCATTAAGCGTCTTGTCTTGTGACAGGTGTCACATTTCGGGATAGCAAAAGAGGCGGATTGCGATCCGCCTCTTCATCAAGTCAATAGCTGCCTCGCGTAACGCTAACAGATGCGCGGCAGTTGATCGCCACTCAACATATCCAGAATGCGGGTCGCGCCTATTGCGCTTCTCAGCGTCACCAGCGAGTCTCGTTGTTCGCCGACGACGCCGATTTGCCGCGCCTGATCACCAAGTATCGACAGGGCATTCTCAGCATCCTTTGGGGCGACGAAGGCGACGAAGCGTCCCTCGTTTGCCACGTACAGCGGATCTAAGCCGAGGATTTCACACGCGCCCCGCACGTCTTCATTGACGGGGACAGCGCCTTCTTCGATATGAATGTGAAGGTCGGTGGTGCTGGCGATCTCACACAGGGCACTTGCCAGCCCGCCGCGCGTCAGGTCACGCAGGCAGTGAACTTCGATGCCCGCGTCGAGTAACGCCAGAACGGGGGTCGTAAGCGGAGCGCAGTCGCTTTCGATCTGGCTCTCGAATTCGAGACCTTCACGCACCGCCATGATCGCCATGCCATGCCGTCCCAGATCGCCGTTGACGATCACAACGTCGCCGGGGCGCACCATCTGCGGCGCAATCTGAAGCGGATACTCGATCACGCCGATGCCTGCGGTATTGATGAACAACCCGTCGCCTTTGCCCTTGTCCACAACCTTCGTATCGCCTGTCACAATTTGAACGCCCGCCGCATGAGCCGATACCTGCATTGACAGGACGACCCGCTCAAGCGTCTCCATCGGCAAGCCTTCTTCAATAATGAAGCCTGCGCTGAGGAACAGCGGACACGCACCGCACATGGCGAGATCGTTGACTGTGCCGTTCACTGCCAACGCACCGATGTCGCCCCCGGGGAAGAACAACGGATGCACCACATAGGAATCGGTTGTGAATGCCAGCCGAGCGCCATCTACACTCAGCACCGCGCCGTCGTGGGCGGAAGCGAGGGCAGGATTGGAAAAGGCGGGCAGAAACAACGTTTCAAGCAAACGGTGCATTGCTCTGCCGCCGCTGCCATGCGCCAGCAGTACGGTGTTTTCTTCAACACGAGGAACCGGACAACTGAGGGTGAAATCAACCATGTGCCACCTCCATCCGACGGTAGCGGTAATACGCCGCACATGCGCCTTCCGATGAAACCATCGTCGCGCCCAATGGATGTTCCGGCGTGCAGAGCGTGCCAAAGGCGGGGCATTCGTGCGGCTTGCGCTTGCCTTGCAGCACTTCGCCGCTGATGCAATCGGCGCTCTCTTCGGCGGTGTACTCGGATAGTCCGAAACGCCGTTCGGCATCGAACATATGAAATGGCTGGCGCAGCCCCATGCCGCTGTACGGGATTTCGCCGATGCCGCGCCATTTTCGCGGGACGACTTCAAACACTTCGCGCACGATCTGCTGTGCGGCGAGATTGCCTTCGCGTCGAACGCAGCGGATGTACTGATTTTCGACTTCCGCCCGCCCGCTTTCCAACTGGCGCACAACCATGTAGATGCCCTGCAAAATGTCCAGCGGCTCGAAGCCTGTGACTACGAACGGCACGCGGTATTTTTCGGCAAGTGGGTAGTATTCTTCGTAGCCGACTACGGCGCAGACGTGTCCTGCCGCCAGAAAACCGTTGACACGGTTATCAGGTGAACTCAGGATCGCCTCAATCGCGGGTGGCACGAGGACGTGAGAGACCAGAATGCTGAAATTGGGGATTTGCTGCTGCGCTGCCTGATAGACTGCCATTGCGTTCGCCGGAGCGGTGGTCTCGAACCCAACGGCGAAAAACACGACCTGCTTATCAGGATTTGCCTGCGCGATTTTGAGCGCGTCCAGCGGCGAGTAGACCATGCGAACGTCGCCGCCGTGCGCTTTCGCGGAAAGGAGATCGCCGCGCGTTCCCGGCACGCGCAGCATATCGCCGAATGATGTAAAAATCACGTCCGGGCGGGCGGCGATCTCAACCGCTTTGTCAATGAGTTCGACGGGCGTGACGCACACCGGGCAACCGGGACCATGCAAAAGCGTGATCTGCGGTGGCAGTAGCTCGTCCACGCCGAATTTGATGATGGCGTGGGTTTGCCCGCCGCAGACTTCCATGATCGTCCACTCGCGGGTGGTGATACGCGCGATAGCGCGGGCAAAACGGCGGGCGGAATTGGCGTCACGATACTCGTCGATATACTTCATGGCAGCACCGTTCGATAATAGGTAAGCGCCTTCATGTACTGTGCGCGTTCGTAAGCCGATGGGTCTTCGCAGTGTTTCTGGCTCAACGCGCCGCGCATCTGCGACACCGATTCGTACTCATGCTCTTTCATCCATTCAAGCAATTCGCTCTCGATGGTGCGCAAGTAGTTGGAGCCGTTCTTCAGCAGCGCCGACGCGATCAGCGTGACCGTTGCGCCTGCCAGCAACATCTTCACCACGTCCTGCCCGCTGTGAATCCCGCCTGTTGCGGCGAGGTCAGCGCGGATGTGTCCGTAAAGAATGGCGATCCAGCGCATGGGCAACCGTTGTGCCTGCGGCGTGCTCAACAGAATGCTTGGCTTGACTTCCAGCGTTTCCAGATCGATGTCCGGTTGGTAGAAGCGGTTGAACAAGACCAGCGCCGATGCGCCGGTCCCGTCAAAACGCTTTGCCATGTTCGCCATGTTGCTGTAGTACGGACTGAGCTTGACCGCAACCGGAATGCTGATAGCGCTCCGCACCGCGTTCACCACGTCCACGTCATTCTGCTCGATCATCGAACCGGGGATGTCGAAATCGGTGGGGACGCTGTACAGGTTGAGTTCGAGCGCATCTGCACCGGCATTTTCTATCTGTCTGGCAAATTTGACCCAGTTTCCTGCCGTCGTGCCGTTCAGACTGCCGATGATAGGGATGCTCACTTCCGATTTCGCTTTAGTAATCAGTTCGAGATAGCCGCGCGAATCGACGCGGTACTCGTTCGCTTCCGGGAAGTAGGACAGTGCTTCAGGGTGGCTCTCCGTTGCGTAAGTGAGATGGTGATGGAGCGCTAACTGCTCTTGTCGTAGCTGTTCTTCGAACAGCGAGAACAGCACCACTGCGCCCGCTCCGGCGTCTTCCAATCGTTTGATTCCGTCCACCGTCTGCGAGAGCGGCGACGCGGACGCCACCAACGGGGAGCGCAGCTTGTAGCCCATGTAAGTCGTTGTTAAGTCCATCTTAGTCTCCATGCCCGTTGCTGCGTCCGTTCGTACCGAAGGGTCGCGAGGCGAGGTATTCGTACAGCGCCCAGCGCAAATTCACGTCACCCTGCGCTTCTTCAAACAGCACCGACGCGACATCCGGCTTGGTCAGTTCAAGCATCTTGAAGCGATTTTCCATTTGCAGATACTCGCGTAGCGGCAGTTTGGGTGCTCGCGAGTCGAGTACCAGCGGGTTTTCGCCGATTTCAGCACGCTGCGGATTGTAACGGTACAGCAACCATTGACCGGTATCGACAGCCGCTTTGTGATTCTTGAGCGCGGTCTTCATGTCGATTCCGTGCGCGATGCAGTGGCTGTAGGCGATAATCAGTGAAGGTCCGTCGTATGCTTCCGCTTCGATAAACGCGCGAAGGGTTTGCTCATCTTTCGCGCCCATTGCCACTCGCGCCACGTAGACGTTGCCGTAGCTCATGGCGATCAAGCCGAGGTCTTTCTTGCC
>DATGQJ010000315.1:0-4931 GCA_035304265.1 Oceanobacillus sp. | reverse complement strand
GCCGATTGCATGGCGCGGGGTTTTTGTGTTAGTGCTGTCGTCCATCGGATGATGGTACAGCGGCAGAGTGATCGGCACATCGGTAACGAACAGTGAGTCGGCGGCGAGGCGTTCGGCGTCTGCCATCAACGGGCTGCCGTCATTATCGCCGCGCTGCCCAACTTTGTATTCGACGGTTGAGCGGCGCGTTCCCTTGCCTATCCGAACCACGCCAAAATCGCCGTCAGAGGTGCGGCGCTCCCACAGGCGCGTGCCGCCGCGCGTGTCCCGCCGATCCCCTTGCATTTCCAGCACCACCGCCGGACCCGGATAGTTGTACTCGTAGAAAGTGCGCTGGCGGTTGTGCGAGGCGACCATCTCGCGCCGCATTTCGACCAACCGCTGCATGTACGCCTTGCGCTGAAGGGCGCGTCGTCGGCGGACGTTGAGCGTGTTGTAAATGCTGAGTCCGGTGGAGATGAAAACCGCCGCCCCCATCGGCACGATGAAAAGCAGATTGGAACCGTGACCGCTGGCGCTGATCAGAATGTAGCCGAAAATGGTGATCAGCGGGATCGCCGCCATCCAGATCGGCTGATTGCCCTGATCTTCCCTCGGCGGTGGGGGAATATCCACCTCGCCGATAGGGAGTTCCGGCTGTATGCGGGGAGGACGATCTACGTACTTCAGGTCGGTCATGAGCAGGTTTGTTGTCTATGTGGGTCTTATTGTGGCATAGTTATTTCTCAGTTGTCAATTTACGCGCATCTAGAAAATTGTATGCGACACATTTGCAGCCGCTGCAAACTCACTTCCGCCGATGGCAACCTGTGGTGTCAGGAAATCGACTGCCCTGCGGGGACGCTGCCTGCGTTACTGCGCTACGGGGATTATCTGGGCAATCTGAAGATCATTCAACTCAAGCGGGTGCTGCGCAACACCACCATCTACAAAGCCGAACGCAGCATCGACGACAAGCGTGTTGAGACCTTTTTCCTGAAGGTTGCCAACCCCGGCGCGGAGAACGAGCAGTATTTGTGTGAAGAAGCCGCCGCGCTGCAACGGCTGTGCGACGGCAAAGCGGTTCATCCTGCGCTTCCGGTGTGGCGGCATCACGGCGCGACCAACGGGCAAGACCCGTTTGGGATCGTCAGCCTGCGCGACCAGACTCGCTTTTACTACCTGATGGATTACATCGAAGGCGAGTTTTTATACGACACGCTGCTCGACAACCCGCAGCCGTGGCATGAGCACGTCGGCTGGTTCATGATCGCGCTGTGCGAGGCGCTGTACTATTTTCAATCGGCGACGGGCAAGCTGCACCTGAACCTCAACCCGGACGTGATTCTGGTGCGGCGCAACAACGCGGGGGTGATTCAGCCGGTGTTGCTGGACATGGGCTTGCAGCTTGCGCCGGATACGCTGCTGCTGCCCGCCAACGTGGAGCAGTACCAGCGCCATTTGCTGCCTGCGTACACCGCGCCGGAATTGATCGGCGGCGGCAGGTTGACGCCGATGGCGGACGTATGGGCGCTCGGCTTGATTCTCTACGAAATGCTGGCGGGGAAGCCTGCCTATCCTTATGCTTTGCGGCGCACCGAAGACATTTACGCCGACATCCAGAAATTGACTCCGGTTTTGCGCCGCGTCGATTTGCCCAGAACGCCGCGCGGGGGAGCGTCCGCCAATGGACACGTCGTTGAACTGGTGGAAGTGGTACAGCGTGCCATCCGCGCCGACCATCCGAAACGTTATCAGGACGTGAGCGAACTCCGCAACGCGCTGTACACGCTGTATGGTGAAACGCTGGATCGTCCCAAAACGGATTTCGCCTCGCTTGCACAGCGGGCGGGCATGATCATAGCGGTTGGCGCGGGGGTGTTGTTCGTGCTGTACATTCTATTCGTGCTGATTTCGGCGCTGCTGCGGGGCGCGGGATGAAACAAACCGTTTTCAAACATTCTCCTGTTAATTATCTGTTTATCAGATGGATTTGTATTGGGTAATGTCTATCATTGATGAAGTACCATCCTCATACGAGAGGCAGTGGCATTGAAGTTCTTATCGACTATCGTTCTCATTTTCCTGCTGGTGTTACCGGCAGGTGCGCAGCAAGACAATGATCCGGCGTTGGTCATCGTCAATTATGCGGAAATTGACGAGACCGACGAGCAAGTTCTGCGCGTCTACTTCACGTTGGTAGACGGGCTGAACCGCGCCATCTCCGCGCCGACGGTGAACGCGGCACAGGCGATCTTCAATAACCAGTTACACAATGCCGTCGTTACCGTCCCGCAAACGCTGCTGCATCTCACCCTCGTGTTGGATACCAGCGGCAGTATGCGCCCCGACGCCGCTCTGGTGAGGCAGGTCGCCACCGAAGCGGTGAATACCGCGCCGCAGGGGACGCGCTTTTCCATCATTCAGTTCAATGAGCAGATCATCACCCGCGTTGGCTTCACCGATGATAAGAGCGCGGTGATTCAAGCCATCAACACGCTGACCGACGATCAATTCACAGGCGGGACGTGCCTTTATGACGCGACCTTCGACGCGCTGGAAGCGATACAGGCGGCAGCGCCCGCCGGACGCCGCGCCATCATCCTCTTCACCGATGGACGCGACGAACTGATCGCGGGCGGTGGGCTTGACCCGTGCAGCACCAGAGCCGATTACGCCCGTATTGTCGAAACCGCGCGTAACCCACAGGTGCGCGTGCCGATTTACACCATCGGCTTGAGTGGCACGCAGGTGATCAATCAGGATGAGCTAACGACACTGGCAAGCAGCACCGGCGGGCTTTCCGCATTTGGCGGGCAAGCCGATTTGAGCCGCTTGTTCCTGCAAGCGATTCAGGCGTTGGCGGCACAGCGTCAGGCGACGTTCGAGGTCTGCGTTCCGGCAGGGCAGTACGGCGGGCTTTTCAGCGTAGATACGGGAAGCGGGAGCTTCAACGCGCCGCTTGCCGCGCTCAACTTCGCCACCACCTGTGTGATCCCAACCTACACGCCGTCACCTTCGCCCACGTTCACGCCGGAACCGCTGGTGCTCGCCGTCAGCAGCTTTCGTTTCAATGCCGAGACCAACACGATTGATTTCGACATCGAGCGCGGCGGTGCGGGCGACGTGAGCGAATACCGCGTCGAAATCGTCAACCGCGCGACAGGCTTCCGTGTGCCGGGTGATTACGGGCTGCTGATTGTGCCTGCTACTGGTGATGGAACGGTACGCATACCGCTCGATCAGGTTCCCGCGCTGGAATGGCTGGTCACGGTGAGCGCCTATGATGCCAGTGGCAGACTGCTGGCACGAAGCGCACCTGCTGAACTTGTGCCCGAACGCACGCCAACGCCCACTTACACCGCGTCCCGCACGCCGACCTTCACACCCACGTTTACGCCCACAGCCACGCCGCTTGTGCCGGAAATCGGCGTGTCGTCGGTGCAGTTTCTACAGGACAGCGGCGAATTCATCCTCAACTTGCAGTTGATCAACATCACGCCGGAAAATGCGCCCAGCTACACCATTCGCATCGAAAATGCGGCGGGGATTCAGGTGGCGTCGGAAACCCGCATGTCCACGCTGACCAACCGCGTGAGTGTCCCCGCGCGTGACAGTGAGAATGATCTGCTGCCGCAGGGTGAATACACGTTATTTATCGAGATTCCCATCAACGGCTCACCGACGCCGCTGCGTGCCAGCCGTCAGGTGGTCGTGCCGCCACCACCACCAACGGCAACCCCAACGCCGCTGCCTTCGACAACCGATCAACTGGTCGAGAACCTCAGCACCAACCCGACTCTGACCGCAGGCTTGATTCTGTTTGCGCTTGGGGCGGTGGTGCTGCTGGTGTTCCTCGCGTTTCGGTTTGGCAGGCGGAGAGGGGATTACAGCCGCCGCGCATTTCAGGAGACGTTCAGCGCCGCCGCCCTGCCCGAATCGCATACTGAGGTGCAGGATGTCGCGGCGGAAGCTGGCGCAGAGGGCATCATTTTGCGGGTAACGGCTTCACCACATTACGTCTTCGGCAAAGAGTGGGGATACAGCCTCGCCACCATCGTGCGCGAAGGACTTCAGATCGGCAAGGGCGCGGGAACACCGGGTACGGTCTATCTCGATCTGGTCGATCCGGGTGTGAGCAAGCTCCACGCGACCATCGGCTATGAGGGCGGGCAGTATTGGATTCGGGACGAGGGCAGCACCAACGGAACCTATATCGACCAGCAGCGCCTTACCAGTGGTCAGCGTTATCCATTGCAAACCGGACAGACGATTCGCTTCGGGCTGAATACGCAGCTTGAATTTGTGACGCGCTTGCCAGCAGCGTCACCTGCCGGAGCAGCGCCTTATCTAGCGCCAACCACCGATCTTCCACGCGGAGTCAATGCCCGTATCACCATCGTGCAATCGCCCGATCCCAATATGCAGGGGGGACGCACCTTCGAGATCACGACGCGCGAGTTCACGATTGGTCGCGGACCGTCCAACGATCTGACGATTAACGCCGAAGGGGTGTCGAAAGTTCACGCGACGATCAAGTTCCTGAACCACCAGTTCGTCATCACCGATCAGCGCAGCACCAATCATACGATGCTCGATGGTGTGCGTCTGCCACCACTGGAACCGACTCCGCTGGAGTCCGGCAAAGAATACACCATTATGCTGGGGCAAAAGACGCGGTTGCAGTTCTCCTATCATATGGTCAACCCGCCGGAACTGCGCACCGAAATGGAACCCACCAACCTCGTGCAAGTGCCGTCCGCGCCTGCTGTTCCTGCGTCCGACGATACGGTGACGTTCGTTGCCGACATGGAACTGCCCGCGAACGTAGACGCAGAGATCGAACGACTCGATCCAGCAGGGGAGTCGCTTGGCGTTCAGAGCGTTGCCAGCCCCGACATTACCATTGGACGCAAGAGCACTAACGTGCTGGTGTTTGATAACCCGGAAGT
>DATGQJ010000314.1:0-3032 GCA_035304265.1 Oceanobacillus sp. | reverse complement strand
GCTATCCGCTTGATCGCCTCGATCTCCTCGGCATGATCGCCTTCAAACGGGTTGATGGCGACAACCGGAGTTACACCATGCAGCTTCAAATTCTCGATCTGCTTGACCAGATTCGCCGCTCCTGCTTCCACGTCGCCAACGTTGAGTTCGAGCATTTCCGGTGGCAGCTTTTTCCCGGCGACCACGCGATAACGCCCGCTGTGCGCTTTCAATGCACGGACTGTCGCTACTAAAACAGCGGCATCCGGCTTTAGTCCACTGTAGCGGCACTTGATGTTGAAGAATTTCTCGCCGCCGATGTCCGCGCCAAACCCCGCTTCGGTCAGCAGATAGTCACCACATTTAATCCCGAACATATCCGCCAGAATGCTGCTGTTGCCATGCGCGATATTGGCGAAGGGACCTGCATGAACCAGCGCGGGCGTGTTTTCCAGTGTTTGCAGCAAGTTCGGGCGCAGGGCATCACGCATCAACACGGTCATTGCACCTGCCGCCCCGATTTGCTCGGCGGTCACGGGCTGTTTATCGTAGGTCAATCCGATGACAATCCGCCCAAAACGCTCTCGAAGGTCTTTGAGCGAAGTCGCCAGCGCCAGAATCGCCATCACTTCGCTTGCCACCGAAATATCGAAGCCCGTTTCCCGCAGCACGCCGCCTGCCGTCTTTCCGCCCAACCCGACGATGATGTGGCGTAGGGCGCGGTCATTCACATCCAGCACTCGTTTCCACGTGATGCTGTCAGGATCGATGTTCAGTGGATTCCCGCGCATCAGACGGTTATCGATCATTGCCGCAAGCTGGTTGTTCGCTGCCGTGACCGCGTGAATATCGCCGGTCAGGTGCAGGTTGAACAGTTCCATCGGCACAACCTGCGCGTAACCGCCGCCTGCCGCCCCGCCCTTAATGCCAAAGGTTGGTCCCTGTGAAGGCTGGCGCAGCGCGACCACTGCTTGCTTCCCGATATGCTTCATCGCCTGTCCCAGTCCCACCGTCGTCGTCGATTTCCCTTCCCCCAACGGCGTTGGCGTGATCGCGGTCACGACAATGTATTTTCCGTTCGGGCGTTGTTGCAGCTTGTCCAGCGCTTCCAACCGCAGCTTGGCGACGTATGGGCTGCCATATATATCCAAATCGTCCGCGCTTAACCCCATCTTTTCAGCAATTTCGTGAATCGGCTTCAGCGTGGCGCGTTGTGCAATCGCTAGATTGGAGAGCATACAAAACCTTTCTTTTTCAAATCATAGTTTCAGATTAACACTGGTCTGCTGAATCACGTCCTGATCAGAGAAAGTGCCAGACCATGACAACTTTCCTGATTTTGCCCTATTTCGCTATTTTGCACCCGACTTCGCAAAACTTGTGAAATTTCCCACTATACATGTTTTGAGTTCTGCATAGAATGGAATTGGTGCGGAACGATATGGTCTTATTGTATGGTTCCGCACTTGGGTATAGCGTAAATACGGTTTTATCTTCTACGCAGAGGCAAACGCCGACACAATCTCCCATGTCCCTACAACTGAGTGAACTCTTTTCAAGAGCGGAGCGATCCAACTTCCGCCATCTCGTGTTGGATATTGCGTGGTTCGGGCTGGCGCTGGCGGCAACGTCGCGCTTTTTGTCCGTCTATGCCATTCATCTGGGCGCAACACCCGCCCAGCTTGGCTGGATCAACTCACTTCCCGCACTCATGCTGCTCATCTCGGCGGCGTTTGGCGGTTGGTGGCGTAAACGTTTTCCTAACTCGGTCAAGGCGCTTTTCTTGCCCGGATTAGGAATGCGACTCATGTTCCTGTTGCCCGCTTTTGCGCCATTCCTGCCCCCTGCGCTTCAGCCATGGTGGATCGTTTTCGCCGTTTCGCTTCCGGCAATCCCGCAGGGAATCGCCGGAGTCACGTTCCTTGGCTTGATGCGCGAATCGATAGTCGAGAACCATCTCACCCAGCTTCTGAGCAAGCGTTCGATGGCGCTCAACATTGCGCTGGCAATCGGGGCAGTGAGCTTCGGTCTGTGGTTGGAAAAAGCGCCTTTCCCACTCGATTATCAAGTCATGTTCCTGTTGGCGTTCGTCTTCGCGCTGTGGAGTCTCCGGCACTGCATGGGCGTGCGCATCATCGCGCCGATAAAACCGCAGCCCCAATCGACACAGGTCAGCCCGTGGCGCTCACCTGCTTTCCGCCGTGTGGCGTTGGTCGCGGGCGTGATTCACGTCGCGTTTACGTCAATCCTTGCCATTACGCCGCTTCACCTTGTGAACAATCTCGGCGCAACGGAGGGCTTCATGGCGCTTTTTGGCTTAGTCGAGCTTGGTGCGGGCGCGAGCGTTGCCCTGCTGACACAGCGCCTCGTGCATCGGTTCGGCAATCGCGGCATGATTGCGCTGTCGATGGTGGGCACGGCAATCGCCGCTATCATCTTTGCGCTCTCGCCTAATCTCTATCTCACGCTCATCGGCGCGGCGCTGTCCGGCGCGTGCTGGACGGCAGCGGCAATGGTTGGGCTGTTCGCCTACTTCAATGAAACCACCCCGGCTGACCAGATGACCGCCTATTCCACTGCTTATCATCAAATCATCGGGTTATCTGCCTTCATTGGACCGATGATCGGCAGCACACTTGCCAGCAGCGGCATGAATCTGGCGACGGTGCTGATGATCGGTGCGGCGCTGCGGTTCCTCGCAGGTCCCATCACCGAACATCACCTATTCTGGCGTTGGGGACATCACCATCACGCTGCCGCAAAGCCGTAATTCATGGGAGTTATGGATAACGTCACAGAATTTACCTCACCCCCGCACTTCGTGCTCCCCCTCTCCACTGCGTGGAGAGGGGGAGCCCGAAGTGCGGGGGTGAGGTAGATTCTGCGACGTTATCCATAACTCCTGTTAATTATGGTTTTGCGGCGGCGTGATGGTGATGTCCCCAACGCCAGAATAGGTGATGTTCGGTGATGGGGCCTGCGAGGAACCGCAGCGCCGCACCGATCATCAGCACCGTCGCCAGATTCATGCCGCTGCTGGCAAGTGTGCTGCC
>DATGQJ010000313.1:0-4595 GCA_035304265.1 Oceanobacillus sp. | reverse complement strand
ATGCGATAGGCATCGGGTGAAATTGCGCGAATGTTTGAAGCCTCATGTACCAGATGTTCCCGGCGCAGCACCGAATTGGTGGCAACATCCCAGACGCGCCATTCCCGCCCAGAAATCGTGACCATCGTTCCCGGATCGCGCCCGAAGAAGAAACGGTCATAACGGAAGGAATAGCGCAAGTCTTCCGCAAGGACTTCAAAAGTATCGGCGTCGTAACGCTGGAAATCGCTGAGAAAGGTCTCACCTGTCGAGTCGTAGGCGAGGGCGCGATTCTGCCCCGCTCGATCATAGGCGTTTGGCGAACGCAGCGAAGGGATTAAGGTATCGCGCTGGTTTCCAGAGGCAATATCATAAGCGGCAATGACCTCTCCGTTCGAGCGTGATTCGCGAGTGAGCAGCGTAGCGCCATCTGGACTGAGCGTCATCTGGCTAATCGCGTATGTGCCGCTGCTAAATCTGAGTTCGTGTCGTGAACCTGTGCGCACGTAGAGCAGCGCACGAGTTCCCCCGGATGCAGGGTCAAGCGGCTGAACGACATCTATCAGTGACACTTCGCGGGCAGCGGCGACTTGTCGTTCATCCAAAAAGGCACGCCAGAGTGCGCCGCGAGCGATGGGCGTAGCAATTTCTTGAATAGACGACCTCAAACTGCCTGAAAGCCGAACGTACAGTGGAAATTCAGAGACCGTTCGATTCGCCGTATCAATTTGCAGGAGCACGTTACTCGCTCCCGTCAGGACATATACCTTCCCATCCTTCACACTCGTCCATACCTGAAGTGCATCGTTGGCATAGCTTTGGGTTGGTATCTCGTACAACGGCTCAAGTGTGAGCGCATCCATCACAACCAGACGCGAGGGCAGTGATGCCAGAATATGATCGTTTGGCGTGAGCGCGAATCCACTCCGGTAGTCGTACATGATTTGCGCAGCGTTACCACCCGGAAACGTCGAGGCACGTTCGCCCCGCGCGGCAGGAAGATGCCACACCCACGGATAAACGACTACGTCATTTTCGGAACGGCGTAACGCAGGCGGCGCAGGGTAAACCCCATAAAAAACCAGCACTTCATCCTGACTCGAAAATGCCAGCGGTCCATCCAGGTATCGGGGGCTACCGGGCGAGACGAGATTGGCGGCAAGGGTTCCGGTCTGAGTATCCCATAATTCGACATCGAGGTCGTTGATCACGGCGAGATAGCGACCATCATGGCTGAACTGCATGGCAGCGATATTGGTTTCGTCGCTTTCCTGATCGGAATGAAGCACATACCGCGTTTGATAGGTGTGCGCATCCATCAGGAGCAGGCGGTTATACACATCCACGATTGCGAACTGCTCGGACGTTGCGTCGTACACAATACGACGGGGAAGCGCACGTCCAATTTCCCCAACCACACGGAATGGTTCTTCTCCATACATCGTGATCGGAAACATAGAAGTCGGGGACTGGTTCGACTGAGAAATCGCCGGGTTCGGGAACCAGAACGAACTGAATAATGCGACAACGATCAGGAGACCCATGATGAGAATGTAGAACGAGGATCGGCGCATTTTCTTTTCTCCAAGTAGGGGGATACGCTTCAATGATCAGTGTATCAGGGAACACATTTACGCTTTCCTAACGTCTCCCCTACGATTGCCCGCCGCTCCTCTACGACGGAGCGTTTTCAACGTTATGATGACAACATACAGGTAAAGTGAGGGTATCGACATGAACGGAAAACCCATACGCCGACTTTTGCTTGCAATCCTCATACTTTCGCTGCCCATCATGGTGCTGATCGCGCAATCGCAGGGCGATCCTGATGCACTCCGTCCCGGCGAAGTGATTACCGGTATCGTCGAATTCGAGGGGGCGCGGGTTTACGTGGGACCTGACTTCGCTTATCCCGTAATTGGAGAACTGGCGCTGAATACATCCGTCACCGTTCTGGGGCGGCGCGGCGATTTCATCTACGCATGGACGGGTGAACAATGGTTGGAGATTCAGTGGGGAACCGAAACCGCGTGGGTCTATGCGCGTCTCATCCGCACCAGCGTTCCGTTTAACAACATTCCGCCGACAGGTCGTCCCTTGCCCCGAAATCTCGATGGGCGCGTCCCTGCGGCGTTCGACCTCAGCGACGATGTGTGTGACTCATGGACGGGCGAGTTCACACGAACAGGCGATTTCATGAACGGCGATCTGGAACTGGTCGTCACCTATCCCGAACTCCCCGGTGCGCGGGTTTACAGTGTGATCACGATTTCGCCCACCGGACAACGCCGCGCCCACGACAGCACGACGACCACCGCAATCATCCGGCTCGACGACCTTCCGAGGGAAGGCGGAACGTACCTCTGGCGAGTTGCCCCGTATTACACCGTCTCAAATGAACGCCGCCAGTGGCAGCAAATTTGCCTGCTGCAAACTGGCGGCACATTCGAGGTTCCGGGTCCTTCAATCACCCCGCGCCCAACCCGTAGTTTCCGCACGTTTGGCTATATTGGACCCACGTTCACGCCGGGTCCAACCCCAACCCCTATCCCGTTTGTGCCGTAGGGTCAATCCGCAGGCGGAGGGCATCCATCCGTCTGCGGATCATACGGAAAATCGCACGCGCGTTGATGGCATCAGCATAGGCGGCTTGAAAATCGACGGAAATGACAATGCCGCAGGACTGAGTAGGCGCAAGCGCGGCATTCAAGTCATCGACGGCTTGTATCAGGAAACGTTCCTGCTGTCGTAGTTCGGGAAGCTCGATCAAATCCTGCGGCGTGATGGTGTAGTATTCGATGGTTTCCGTGTGTGGCTGGCATTCAAAGATTTGCCCTCTTCGCAGCCCATTCCAGTAGTTGGCAACGCCGTCCGCCAGCGTGTCAAGCGGCTCTATGTAAGCAAGCAGACGGTCAATTTGAGCAAGTTGGGTTTCGACAGGAATCACCGTAACTGGCGGATAACGCGGATCGTCGGTAAAGGCAGGGCTGACCGGAAGATCGTTCAATACGAAGGTATAACGGGTGAGGAACTGCGGCAACCACCCCGTCACCCCGCGATAATTGACAAGCAACCACTGGTTATCCGGCGTGCGTTCCAGCACAGGTAAGACTGTGAAAATCGGGATTGACGTGACTTCGGCGGCGGCTCGCTCAGGGGCTGCACGCAGGACCGTATCGTCAATCACTTGAACGGCAAAACCCGTATCTGTCACAGGCGTGTTTCCGGTTACGCCAGTCGTGAGATCGGTGATCGGGAGCAGCGTCAGATCGAACGTAAAGACAACCGTATCGCGCCGAATCCAGCCAGCGGGGCGCTCGATCTCAATCCAACTTCCGTCCATGTTGCGCCCTATCGCATTTAATGCATCCTCGGCAAATACCGAGCCAACCAGCGCTGCGTCCACTGACGGCGCGGCGCGAACGTTGGCGCTTCGCGCGGACACCCGAACCGAAAAGGAAGGGGTTTGCTGCGCCTCAACCGGAGCAAAAAGCATCAGCTGGCAGATTACGAACAATGGGGTCAAGATCAGGGCGAGGGACTTGCGCATTCGCTTTCCTCCCATACACGAAAAATCCTTTTTTCATTGTAAGGATTCGTAGAGAAGGAAAGATGACGCTCACCCGATGCTTTGCCAACGGTTTTAAGCGCCAACCCGAACGAGGCAGTCATTCTGTTCGCAGGTTGCTACCAGCACGTCGTTATAGTAGACATTGAATGCGCCGTTCCAGAACACTCGCGCATCGTCACGTGGCACTCGTACCCCCGCAAGTGTGCATAGTACGTCCGGCGATTGGAAATTTCCAGATACACGCCATACCGAAACACATTCCCCGTTTTGCAACTGCTCCACACCCCATTCCGTCCCGTTGACGACGGCGATCCCGTCGCCAAGACGCAGCGGGGCAAGCGGGAAAGGTTCGAGCGTCAGGTTGGTCACGAACAGGCTCTGGTCATCACGCCATGAAATCAGCAGCGCATAGCGTGCCGAACTGGTAGGCGCTGCCTGAACTTCAAACGGGATTGCCGTCGGTGCAATGTCCGGCGTGACGGGCGCATTTGTGGGGATAACCTCACCTGCCGTTGCGGAAGGCACAACACTCTCTACTGTCGGCGTTGTCTGTGCCGCGCCCCCACGCGAGGCGATCAGCGCCAACACGACCACTAGCACGATGATAAACAGAAGTGCAGAAAAGACCAACGCCCCTCGCCATGCATTCTTGCGCGGCTCATCCTGATGTTTGACCGTTTGCGTGGAGACACCAGTTTGTGGGGTGCTGACGCTCAGTGGCTGCGGAGGCGTGAGCGTCGGTTGCTCCGGCGCTTCCAAATAGGAATGCACTTTCTGAGGCAGCAGCACCAACGACGGACGACGCACGACTTGGCTGTCAGGACGCACATTTTCCTGCCACTGCGCGACGGCTTGCTCGAATGCCGCAGCCATTTCCGCGCCAGTCTGGTAGCGATCATAGGGTTCTTTTTCGAGCGCCCGCAGCACCGCCTCGTCCACCGACGGCGGTATTGCCCCGTTGAGTTGGCTCAGCGGCGGAACGGTTTCGTGAATGTGGCGCATGGCGACTTCAAGCATCTGGTCGCCCGTAAACGGCACTTCACCC
>DATGQJ010000312.1:0-3241 GCA_035304265.1 Oceanobacillus sp. | reverse complement strand
AACGGATTGAGGTTTGCCTGTGGGCATTCGCTTAGACTGGGAAATTGAAGCCGAGCGCGAACATCTGAAGAACACCGGAGAAGACCCGGAATCGGTGCGGGCACGGCGGCGTGTACAACTACGTTTCCTGTTCTTCGTCGGTTTTGTGTTGCTGGTGTTCGGGGGAATTATCGGCGCATTGGCGCTGCGCCTGCGCCACGTCGATTGGGAAGTCGAGCAGCTTTTGCGAGATACCGTCGATGCGGAAGTTGCCACGCTAAGGATTGGGGATCGCAACGCCTTTCTTTCATTTCAGCGTAGCGCTACCGATGAATGGACGCGCCGCCAAGAATCGCTGTTCGAGCGCTATCAAGCGTTGAAGGTGGAAGCCGACGTTAACATGACCGGACAAATCCTCGATGTGGCGGTGGACGGAATGCGTGCCCGCGTGCTGTTACAAGAGATCATTGACGGTGTTCCCTATGGGCGGGTATGGTTTTACTGGCGTTATGAAGATGGCTGGCGACACGTACCGCCTGACTATACCTTCTGGGGCGAACCGCGCACTCTCGAAAACGGGAGCGTAACGGTACGCTATCGAACCTTTGACGAGGAATTTGCCACAACAGTTGCAACGCGCTTGAGTGAGTGGGTACAAACGGCTTGTGAGGCGTTAACCTGTGCCGACCTGCCTGTCATCACGGTTGAAGTTGTCCCCGACGAAGTGATTCAGACCGGATGGGTGGAAAACGACCCGTCGCGGTTGATGCTGCCTTCGCCCTATACCCGCGATGCGCGTCTGGATATGTTGTTCGATCCGGCGACACAGCTTACGCTGGCAGGGCTGCTTGCCGAACGCCTGCTCGCGCAGGCAAGTGGTGGGATGGAGCCTGTGCCGACTGCCGACGCCGCATTCATCCGCGAGTCGGTGCGTTCGTGGTTGGTCGGAAAGTTCATCGGCATCGAGACCAATACCTATCTGCTGGATAGCATCGAGACGAATCACGGGTCGGCTGCGGTTGGGCGGCTGCTTCAGGCGTTGCAGCCCGATTCATCCATTGCCGTTCTGAATGGCATCACAGGCTCGCTGGATCAGGCGAATCTCGACTGGCGCGATTATCTGACGTGGCGGCTGCGACAGGAAAACGAACGCATCAGCGCACGCGACGAAGCGGGTTTCCTCGCGCTGTATGACGTAAGCGACGAGTCGGTTCGTGCGCTTGCTATCCAGCGCTTCAACTCGGTTCCGGGCGAGCGCAGCGTGGTATCGGTGCTTCAGCAGCCCGGTACGCTGCGCACGCTGGTGCAAATCGCCGAGACCGGAGAGACCGAAGAAGTGGTGTTCCGGCTGGTGGATGGCGTGTGGAAGCGGGCGAGTTGACGTGTGGATAATGTGCTACAATCTAAAGCGACTCAATCATAGACGTTTGGGGGATCAGCCATGTTAGATGATCTGCGACGCAGCGCATTTGAGAATGAACCTGACGATTTTGACAGTGAGGACGATACCTTTACGTTTGATGATGTGTCTCGTCCGGAACGCCAGTTCCTCGGTATGAGCGCGATTGAGCGCATGTTCCTGTCGATCTTCTTCTTCATGAACGTGCTGGTGATCGGCGTGGCGCTGCTGCTGGCAACCGGACGGCTGGCATTCTAGAACTCGATCCGCAAAGTCTATGTGGTTTGCGGGGCGACTCGCCGAGTCGCCCCTGTGGTGTTTATCCTTTGTGGTTGAAACTTAATCTGCCGGACTGAGGACGAGCCGGTCTACGGTTGCGTCTTCGACGGCGCGGCGCGTGAATGGCATGGGACGGTACTCGATATTCCGCCACATGTCGATCATATCCCCGTAGTGCTCACTGAAGGGGTGTCCACTCTGTCCGGTGGTGTGAATGCTGAGGCTGTTATCGAAGTCGCCAACGTCGTAAATCACCCGCATGGATGGCAGGCTTCGCACAATGAAATCGCCTTCGGAAGTGCTCCAGCCTGTCGCATTGACGATCTCGAAACCGCCACCTGTCTCGACGGGACCTCGATTCACCATGTTTTCGATGACGCTGATACCGCTTAAACCCAGTGGATTGCTGACGAAGGTCGCCGTGTGCAGCGCACCCCAGCGCCACTGACTGATGTCTTCACCCATCAATTCAATCGCCTGCTGGTGAGCCTCTTCAAATGAGCGACGGAAAATGTCCTCTGGAGTCTCTACCACGTCTTCGGTATTGACATCATCCCACCATGGGTTATCCGGCTCGTCCAGCATCACGTATATGGGCCACATCTGAAGCCCGCTTGCTTCGACATCTTCCGGCAACTGATCGTTGTATATATTGTTGATCAGGCGGGCGCTGAAGATAGAGAACAATGCCGCCTGTGCGCTGTCCATGTCGTTGCGGAAGTCCCATGTCTGTAGCCAAGCCTGTGCTGCCGTCAACGTCTCGTCATCGAAGGTGATTGTGCCGAGATAGGGCAGCATTTCCCGTGCGCTGATGTTGAGGTTGTCACCCTGAATGGTGCGGAAGTCGTCGATGCTGTAGGGTGCGAGTCCGTTCATGAGTTCGTGGATGCGCTGCCCGCGAAAGCCGTATGACCAGTCGTAGCTGAAACGGGAATTGACATCGCCGCCGAGTTTCTCGTTGAGGTCTTCGTAGAATTCCGGCGGGACGACGGCTTGATTGGCGGTCACGATGAATCCGCGTTCCGGGTTGTAGATGCGGGGCAGGCTGTCGAACGGTACGTAACCACGCCACTCGTATTCGCTGGACGAGCCATCCGCCGGAGTCAGACCGTCATGATCGGCTGCGCGATACGGAATTCTACCGGGCATCTGGTAGCCGATGTTGCCCTGAACGTCAGCATAGACGAAGTTCTGCGAGGGGACATCCCAGTAGGAGAGTGCTTCGCGGAATTCCGCCCAATTCTGCGCACGATTGATCAGGTAGACCGCCTGCGAGACGGTGTTGACATCAAGCCCCGTCCAGCGAAGGGCAAGCGGGTCTTCGTTGTTGAAGCCGAGTATTTCCCCCGTTTCTTCGTCAATCTGGTTGTCGTTGATGATTGGTCCGAGATGTGTTTCGCGTACTTGGAAGGTGACGGGCGGCTCACCATCCCCGAATTCGATGGTTTCCTCACGCACCGTCATATCGCGCCATTCGCCGTCCCACAGGTATTGGAGCGGGTTATCGGGGTTGATGGTGATGCGGTACAAGTCCTGCACGTCTGCGCCGACGTTGGTCATGCCCCATGCGATATGGTCGTTGTG
>DATGQJ010000311.1:0-5089 GCA_035304265.1 Oceanobacillus sp. | reverse complement strand
TAGACCTGCGATCCAATGCCGATCACAAGCAGCAGAATCATCAAGCCGATGTCGAGGTCATCCTGCGGGACACGCCCGTAGGTCTCCGCCGTGATGGATACGTTGGCGAACAGATTGGGCAGGTACAATACCCCCCACATGAAAGGTCGCCAGATCGCCAGCGGCAGGACAAGCCAGCGGGCAACGTGCGGTACGGCACGCCCATTCGGAAACAGGTAGCAGAACATCACCTGACAGGTTTCGCCAAGCGCGATCAAAAATGCCACGACCCACAGCGGCATGATCTGGTTGTACGCCGGATCGGTGTAAATCAGCCCGGTCAGCATGAGCATTATGCCGACAAACAGCGCCATCCAATCGTCCGAGCGCCGCCAGAACAGCAGCACGGCAACGGCGGTGAAGCCGAGCATCGTCAGCGTATCGACGGTGACGAGAAAAATCGCAGGAAACGCGGGAGACAGTCCGGCGGCTTCGAGGCTGGCGCGTGTCTCCGGCAAAATTGTGAGCGCTTTTTGGTAGCTTGAGGGAATACCGACAATAAACGTGATGGCAGCCAGCAGCGCCAGTGCAATCCAGATAGTCCGTGCAGTTGTCGCAGCACGTCCTATCAGGCGCGATGCGGAGCCAACTTCAGTAGCGGCAGGCTGCGTAGAACTGGGCGACGACGCCACATTTTCCTCCCAGACGGCATTCACAATAATCGATTTCATTCTAGCATTGAACAGCACATCCGACTCTGTGCCGCAACTATGGTACAAGAGTGGGTGCGTGCAAGGGAAGTGGCGAAACGCGCTATGCACATTGGTGAATCGCTGGTTCGATGTCGGCTCTACGGTTGAGGTGGGTGGATGGCTGTGCTATCCTTCTGCTGTGTTTGGCGTTTCATGCGCTACTGAATACGGAGAATGTATTTCCTGTCGGCAGACATGACGGTGTCATGTCCCTACGATCTCCGTACTTTATTGGTAAAACCGCATCCAACGTCATCATACCCCAATCAAACCGGCGTTCGTATTAGCCCTTTGAGCGTGTCTGAAAATTCCTACAGAAGAAAAATCGCGGATACGCGCCGGGGCAGACACGCAGGTCTGCCCCTACCCACAAAAGGGTCTTGTAGAAGCGAACCCATGGGTTCGCCCGAACCTGTGTGTGTGCCCATCAAACCGACGCAACGTCCGATTTCCAGATAGTCTCTTCCAGCCAGTAACCAGATTTATGAGTAAATGATGAGAATCCCGGTTGAATTGTCATTTTGCCCGTTCTTTGTTCTACGTATGTATAGGAAAGTCAGTATGAGGAGGATTCCATGAGCCAGAAGAAAACCGCAGAGAAGGGATTCACGGACGTTGAAAAAGCGGCGATGAAGGAACGCGCCAAAGAGCTAAAGGCGGAAGCCCGTGCGAGCAAGAACAGAGCGCAGGGCGAACGTGACTTGCTTGCGAAGATCGCCGAGATGCCGGAATCGGATCGCGTCATGGCAGAGCGGATTCATGAAATCGTCAAAACCAACGCGCCAGACCTCATCCCGAAAACATGGTACGGGATGCCCGCTTATGCCAACAAGGACGGCAAGGTCGTCTGCTTCTTTCAGGGCGCATCTAAGTTCAACACCCGTTATGCGACATTCGGCTTCAACGAAGATGCGCACCTCGACGACGGCGTGATGTGGCCCACCGCCTTCGCGCTGAAAGAAATAACGCCCGCCGAAGAAGCAAAGATCGCCGAATTGGTGAAGAAAGCCGTAAGCTGAGATCGCCGTTTGCGGCGTGGTTTCACAGAATCCCCAACCCCGACATATGTATAAGTCGGGGTTTTGATTCACCCAGGAATCCCGAAAACTCCGGCTGTACCATCGCAAATTTTGTAATCAAACGAGGAGCACACTGTGTATCAGGAATATATAGAGATTCGCGGCGCACGCGAAAACAACTTAAAGAATGTGACTTTGCGGATTCCCAAGCGCAAAATCACGATCTTTACGGGTGTGTCCGGCTCTGGCAAATCCTCTATTGTATTCGACACCATCGCCGCCGAAGCTCGCCGTCAACTTAACGAAACCTTCAGCACCTTCGTCCGCAACTTCTTACCCCGATATTCCCAACCGGACGCCGATGCGATTGAAAATCTGAGCATGGCAATCGTGGTTGACCAGAAACGGCTTGGGGGCGGGTCGCATTCGACAGTTGGGACGATTACCGACATCTATTCAATCCTGCGCCTGTTGTTCTCGCGTATCGGTCAGCCTTACGTCGGCTACTCGAATGCATTTTCCTTCAACGATCCACAGGGCATGTGTCCTGAATGCAACGGGATTGGTCGCAAAATCGGGGTGGATATGGAGGCATTTCTCGATACCTCCAGGTCGCTCAACGAAGGGGCGATTCTGTTCCCGGATTACGCGGTAGGTTCATGGTATTGGACGGTATGTATCCAGTCAGGGCTGTTCGATGCCGACAAAAAGCTGGCGGACTATACCGACGAAGAAATGCAACTGCTGCTCTACAGCGAACCCTACAAAGTGAAAGCCGAAGTTGCAGGCAAAATGATGAATTTCACTTTTGAGGGAATCATCTCGAAGTTTACGCAGAGGTACATCACCCGAGATGTCAAAACCCTGTCGGAACGTACCCAGAAAATGGTCGCGCCGTACATGACCTATGGACCTTGCCCACTCTGCAAAGGTGCTCGCTTGAGTCAGGCGGCGTTAAGTTCCAGAATCAACGGCTACAACATCGCGGAAATGGCGGCGATGGAAGTTGACGATCTCATCGAAGTGATCAAAGCGATCAAAGACCCGGTAGCTGCGCCGCTGGTGGAGTCACTGGTCGAGCGCTTACAGCACATGATCGATATTGGTCTGGAGTACCTCAGCCTGAGCCGCGAAACCGATACCCTGTCCGGCGGTGAATCGCAGCGTATCAAAATGGTCAAGCATCTGGGCAGCAGCCTTGTCGATGTACTGTACATTTTCGATGAGCCGAGCATTGGGATGCACCCGCGTGATGTCCACCGCTTGAACGAAATGCTGATAAAGCTGCGCGATAAGGGCAACACAGTGCTCGTGGTCGAACATGATCCTGAGGTCATCAAAGTCGCCGACTATATTGTAGATATGGGACCACACGCAGGCAGTCATGGCGGCGAGATCGTCTTTGAAGGCTGTTATGAGGAACTCCTTCAGGCGAATACCCTGACAGGCAAACACATCAAACAATCCATGCCCATCAAGAGCAGTTTTCGCTCACCAAAGGGCAAGCTGACCATTTCCAACGCCAGAGCGAACAACTTGCAGAACGTGACGGTAGACATACCAACGGGCGTGCTGACCATCATCACAGGCGTGGCTGGGTCAGGCAAAAGCTCATTGATTCACCAGACCTTTTTACGCCAACACCCCGACGCAGTGGTGATCGATCAATCGGCGGTGGGCACTTCCAGCCGTTCCAATCCGGCAACCTACACCGGCATCATGGACGACGTGCGCAAAGCCTTCGCCAACGCCAACAAGGTGAGCGCATCCCTGTTCAGTTTTAACTCCGAAGGCGCTTGCGAAACCTGCCAGGGTTTGGGAGTGATTTATACCGATCTGGCATTCATGGAAGGCGTGAAAACCCCATGCGAAACCTGCGGCGGCAAGCGGTTCAAGGACGAGGTGCTGCAATATAAGCTCAATGGCATGTCGATCAGCGACGTACTGAGCATGTCGATTCAAGAGGCGCTCGAATTCTTCACCATCAAAGAAATCGTCCGTAAACTGCAAGCGTTGAGTGATGTCGGGCTGAACTATCTGACGCTTGGGCAGCCACTCAGCACACTATCCGGCGGGGAATGCCAGCGCATCAAACTCGCCAGTGAACTGCACAAAAAAGGCAGTGTCTACGTGATGGACGAGCCAACTACCGGACTGCATATGTCGGATATTCAACACTTGCTCGCCATCATGAACCGGCTGGTCGATGCGGGCAATACGGTCATCGTCATCGAACACAACCTCGACATCATCAAAAATGCCGACTGGATCATCGACATGGGACCTGAAGGCGGCAATAAGGGTGGACGAGTGATGTTCGAGGGGACACCTGCGCAACTGCTCAACGCAACCCATTCGCTGACCAGCGCCTACTTGAAGAACTGACAGAGATCAGGTGGGGCGAGTCACCGACTCGCCCCCAAAAATGTCCACTCCTCAGTTGAGGTCAGTTCTCCTGAGTTATGACGCGCTCAGGCTAACTCGGATGCTGCCGTATGAGCCGCCGCCCGCGTGACTGACCAACAGGGTGTAGGTTCCATCTTCGGGCAGCTCGAATTCCGAAATCAGCGAGTCGATGCTGTTCCCGCTGTCGTCGTCGCCCGCAAGCGGCTGGTTATCGGGTCCGAGCAGGACGATGACCGGATCGGCTTCGGTGCTGCTCGCCGTCATTGTCACCACGTCGCCTTCATTCCCTTCAAAGTGGATTTCCATCACTGCCCCGGCGACCATATTCACGTCTACAGGCCGACCATACGCTGTAGAGCCAAGTTCAATTCGCTCACCGCCCCACGCCTCCATCAGCGCTGCGAACTGCCGCCCGGCTTCCGCCTCATCGCCCATCAGCGCGGCGATGGTTCCGTAAGTGATGAAATTGTTGACATGATCCGAGATGGCTGCTGAAGCGCGTTCGGCGTCGGCATTCGCCTGCTCAAAATCACCCAGTTCGGCGTAAGCAACCGCACGTTCCCAGTAGGCGTAGGTAAAAGTCGGGCGCAGTTCCACTAGACGGTCAAAGTCTGCGGCGGCTTCCTCGAACTGGTCAAGCGCGATATAAGAACGCCCGCGATAGTAAAACGCATTGCTGTTGTTGGGGTCGAGTTCGATCACTTCGGTGTAATGTTCCACAGCTTCGGCGAACTGGCAGCTGTTGTAAGCGCTGGTCGCGGCGGTCATGACTTCATCGACACCCGGTACGACGGCGGTTTCGGGCGTGGTCGTGACCTCTTCATCAGCGCCCAGCAGCCGCAGGTTGTATTCAGCCCAACTCACCGGAATGTTCAGTTCAATGGCACGCTCAAAATCGGCTGCCGCGCTGGTCACATCCCCCTGCAACTGGTA
>DATGQJ010000310.1:0-4203 GCA_035304265.1 Oceanobacillus sp. | reverse complement strand
AGCAAGCCGAAGCGCATTTCCAGCACCTCGCGTTCGCGTTCGCTCAACACGCCCAACGCCGAGCGAATCTGCTCTTTCAGCAGTTGGCGGCTGGCGGCATCCACCGGTCCCGGCACTTTGTCGTCTTCGATGAAGTCGCCGAGCAAGCTGTTATCTTCCTGACCAATCGGCATTTCAAGGCTCATCGGCTCCTGACTCAGCCGCATGATCTTACGTACCTTTTGTGCGGCACGGCGAAGCTTCCGCGCCAAGCCGGGGTCCATCCGCGCCCCGTCCCGCCGGATCAGCTTGATGGCTTCGGTTTCATCGCGGGTCAGGAATTCCATTTCCAGCGCGATCTGCTCGGCGCTCGGCTCTGCGCCAAGTTCCTGCGTCAGCGTTCGCTGCACCCGCATCAGCCGATTGATCGTCTCGACCATATGCACCGGAATGCGGATCGTTCGCGCTTGGTCGGCAATCGCGCGGCTGATCGCCTGTCGAATCCACCACGTCGCGTAGGTACTGAATTTGTAGCCTTTGGTGTGGTCGAATTTCGTCACGGCTCGCAGCAAGCCGATATTGCCCTCTTGGATCAGGTCGAGGAAATTGATGCCACGCCCCATGTAGCGTTTCGCCACACTCACCACAAGTCGGAGATTCGCCCGCGTCAGCGCTTCGGTAGCGATCTCCGCCTGTTCCTCGATTCGCTCGTACATCTCCGGTAGGAGTTCGAACGCCAGTTCATCTTCCATCAGCCATTTGTGAAACTCTTCCGGCGGTGGACATTTGCCGTGCTCGGCATAGTAACGGCTGATGCGCGTCTGTTCGCCTATCGGGATCAGATACAGCCCGTGAAAGACGTTGAACAGCTTCCGCGCAAGTTCGTTCCAAGGTTCATCACGCCCCCAATCGCGCTGGCGCAAATACTCGCGCATGTACGAATGTCCGCTCACGTCCCAATTTTCGGCAACGTACTGCACTTCGTTGATCACCTGCCGCAGATCGGGTGGCTCAACTTTGAATGAATTGGGAGCCAGATAGACGATCTCTTCCCAGTTGCGCTTGACGAATTCATAAGCCGCTTCCGCGATTTCGTAAGGCTGAGGAAGCCCTTCACCTTTTTGCGGATTGCTTAGCTTGTCGGTCAGGTGCTCCAACAGCCGTTCGGCAGCAATCTGGGCGCTCAACCATGTCTCGCGGTTGGTATCCAGCAGCGGAACCTGACCAATTTCCTTCAGGTACATCCGCACCGGATCGTCTGCCAGCGCGAAGCTATCCAGACGCGCCCCCTCTTCCAGCAGCCCGTCATCCAAATCTTCGAGATCATCTTCTTCGCTGAGGAGCACATCCATTGGATCGTCGTCCTTCATGCCCCTACCTTCGAAGAAAGAATCCTCATCCCCCAGATCATCCTCGTCTATTTCGCCGAATTCGAAATCGCCATTCAATTCATCGGCGTCGTCCAATTGTGCTTGCTGGAATTCGTCGGTGGTGCGGGCGTTGTCTTTGCGTTTCTTCGCCATACATTCTTCCGTACTATAAGGGTGCGTACATCGCTAATAGGCTTCAGGCGTTCATCCGGTTCGCCTGCCGACTGAGCGCATCATCAATTAGATGCTTTGCATGATTGGTCAAAGCGGCAATATGACTGTAGTAACTCGCGTCCTGCGGATCGAGCTGGCTGTCCGCGAAGATGGCGATAATCTCCTGCCGCACCCGTCCAAGTCGCCGCTGTCGTAACTCTAACGATTTCTCTATCAACTCCATCTGAATATCGATTACACTGGCGGATCGCTCGCCCTGCTTCCGCACCATTGCCAGATCAGCAGACAAGCCGTTGCGGAGCAGTGGGCGCATATCGTCTAAATCGTCTCGAAAAATATCCTCTACCTCTGCCAGTAGTTCGGGCGTTAGCTGCTGTTCCAGATATTCCAACGGCTCCATGTCATCCTGCGCCAACGCTTCCTCGAACACCATCATCAACGCTTGATAGGCACTATAGGTGAAATCCTCTGCGCACAAATCGCTCAAAGGTCCCTGCACCAGTTCTTCGTTGTCACCACAGAGTTCCCGAAATCTGCGGTTCACATGATAAAACAATTCTGGCTGCGAGAACAGGATGCGCAGACAATAACGCTCCAATTTTGGCTTACTGCTGGATGACGCTGCCACCCCTTGCCGTGAACCGACAGGCTGATCAAACTCCGGCAGATCGTAAAAACTATCGTCCGGCGGCAGGGTCTCGATGTCCGGCGGTGGTGCGCTGCGTCGTGCCTGCGCCGTGTGCTTCTGCTGTTCGCTCGCCCATGCCAGCAAATCGCGCTCGGCGATCCGCAGCTTCATCGCCAGCTTTTGCAGATTGTCTTTCTTATATAAGTCGCTCTCAGAAGCGATGAGGAGTGGCAGCAGTCGCTTCGCTACTGCTTCGCGCTCCTGTACGCTGGCGTTCTGCGGCAGAGTTTCCATCTCCATGCCGATCACGAAATCCGCCACCGGCATTGCCTGATCCACCAGCGATTGCCACTGCTCCGGCGCTTCGCGGATCAAATCGTCCGGGTCTTTCGCACCCGGCAGCGCCAGAATGCGAATGTCTACCGCCAGTCTTCCGGCATAATCCGCCTGCAATGCCTCTCGCGCCACTTCAAGGCTGCGCCGCGTCGCCGTTTGCCCCGCCGCATCCGAATCCAGCGCAAGGACAATCTTTTTCGCCCAGCGCGGCGCGACCAGTCTTAGCTGTGTGTCTGTCAGCGCCGTGCCCATCTGCGCGACGACGTTGGTGTACCCCGCCTGATGCGCCTGTATCGCATCCAGATACCCCTCGACGATCACCACCGTCTCGGTATCACGGATCGTTCGCGCCGCGAAATCCAGCCCGAACAACAACCTGCTCTTATCAAAAACGGGCGACTGCGGCGAGTTGAGATACTTTGGATTGTCCTCTGCCGCCAGCGCCCGCGCCCCGAACCCGACTACACGTCCGCGTTCATCTCGGATTGGGATCATCAGGCGGTTGCGGAAGCGGTCATACACCTGTCCCTGCTCGTTGCGGATGGCGACTCCCGCGTTCACCAGATCGTCTTCGCTGTATCCCATCCCGGTGAGCATCTCTTGCAGCGTGTGCCAACCGGGGGGCGCGTAGCCAATCTGAAAGCGCATGATGGTTTCTTCGCTTAAACCACGCTTGCGCTGCGCGTATCTCAGCGTTTCAACCGCTTGCTTGTCGCCGGTGTCGAGCAGCCGTTCGTGGTAAAAATCTGCTGCCAGCTTGACCAACCCGCGCAGGCGTTCCACTGCCTCGTTATGGGCGCGTTGTTCCGGTGACTGAGGGCGCAGTTCCACGCCCGCCAGCTTCGCCAGTTCGCCCATCGCTTCCTGGAACGACCAGCCATTTTGCTTCATGGCGAAGCTGAACAGGTCGCCGCCTTCGGCACATGCGCCGAAGCAGCGCCACGTTTGTCTATCAGGATCGACGGTGAAACTTGGGGTTTTCTCGACGTGGAATGGGCAGCACGCTTTATAGACCCGTCCCGCTTTTTTCAACGGGACTGTCCGCTGGATGTACTCTACAATATCCAGTTTGGACTTGATCTCGTCTATAACCGACATGCTCGGCTTCCCAATCCGGTAACGCCCATTATAAAGATGAGCAGTTACACATGCAAACGCGGGAAATCATCGCTCCAGCCACCATGCCACGAGCGCAATGATGATCAATGCCAGAACCATCAACACTATCACAAATGGCACACCCCATTCGGTACTGAACGGGGGCCACGTGCGCTCGAAGTTCATTCCGTAAAAGCCGCTGATCACCGTCAGCACGCCTATGCCGATGGTGATCACCGTCAACCGCTGTACCACAATATTCAGACGATTCGAGACCGCCGACATATACAATTCGACCACGCTTGACAGCATATCCCGGTAAGAGTTGACCGTATCGCTGATTCGCAGCAGGTGGTCATACACGTCGCGCAGGTAATAGCGCAGGCTTTCCTCTCGGATCAGATGTGAGTTTTCGCGCGTAAGCAGGCTGAACATATCCCGCTGCTGCGCTGCCACCCTCGCCATTTCCGCCAGCGTTCGTTTGAGGCGAAACAACCGCTCCAGCGTCTGTTTCTCCGGGCGGATCAGAATCGCCTCGTTCATCGTCTCAATCTCTTCGCCAATCGTATCCAGCACCGGAAAATACGAATCGACCACCGTATCGACCAACGAGTACAT
>DATGQJ010000309.1:0-3796 GCA_035304265.1 Oceanobacillus sp. | reverse complement strand
AACGCCGCTTAAATCCTTCACCTTCAGGATCTGGTCGCGCTCGCCTTCGACCAGCAAGACATCCCCTTCTTGCAGCACAAGGCTCGCGCGTGGAGCAAAGTAGAGGCGCTTATCCCTCACTACCCGCAGCACCTTGAGGTCAAGATCACGTCCAAGACCGGATTCATCGAGCGTTTTACCCGCCAGCGCCGATTCAGGAAGGATCATCACTTCGGTTAAATATGCCCGGACTGCAAATTCATTATTTCCTTCGACTGGGGTGCGATCTGGAAGCAACCGCTGCCCAATGAAATACATGTACAAGATTCCGGCAACCGCAATGGGAATGCCGACGACAGAGAGTTCGAAAACGCCCAACGCTGGCAGCCCATATCGCTGCATTAAACCGCTGACGACCAGATTGGTCGAGGTACTGATCAGGGTCACAGAACTGGTCAAGATCGCCGCAAACGCCAGAGGCAAGAGCAGCTTCGAGACGCTCATTCGGGCGCGGTGAGCAATGCCAATGACAAGTGGCACGAAGAAGGCTGTCGCTGCTGTGTTGCTCATGAACGCACTCAGCCCCGCCGCAGCCACCATAATGATGAGCAGCACACGCTTTGGGTTTTCACCCGTGTGCCGAAAGATCGTCCGCCCTGCCAGTTCGACGACGCCCGTCCGTTCCAGCGCTGCGGTGAGCAGAAGCAAGCCAAGAATCATCATGACGGTATCACTGCCAAATCCGGCAAATGCATCTTCGGTGGAAAGCAAGCCCGTCAGGATGAGAGTCAGCATCACACCCAACGCGATCACATCGGCAGGCACACGCTCAATCGAAAAGAGCACCAGCGCAACGCCAATGATGGCTAGCAGCAGCGCAATCTGTGGTTCCATACCATCACTTTCAGGAGAAAGATTAAATTCTTCATTACCACAAACACCATTATAGCGGCAATGCTTCGCAACACGAAGGACAGGAATTCATCATAACAACAAAAGCGACGTGGTCGTGCCACGTCGCCTTCAAGATTCTCCCTTATTGAGATGTATCGCTCATGACTGGTTGAAATGCGCATCCAGATAAGCGCTGACCCAGACCAGCGGCGCATTCCAGTTGATAGTCACTTCGTTCGTGGAATAAGAATCGATGTCGTCAATGTAGCGCTTGGCTGGCGGCATCTGTCCAACGGCATTGATCGCCGCCGGATCAGCGGGCTGGGCGTTGGGACCACCCGCAACTGCGCCGGGTGGCGGCGGCGGGAATCCACTTTGTGGACGGTTGCCCCAGAAACGATGATGCGGATGCTGCATTGATGTCGTTCCATAGCCAGAAACGAAGCTAAATCCGAGCGCGTTACGCCCCAGAAGATAATCCATGCTGTCGTTCACACCGTTGAGGAAGCGATCTTCCCCGGTGAAATCGTAGGCAAGCGCGAGGATGATGGCGTTATTGAGCACGTCGGAATTGGAACCCCAATAGTAGCGATTGTTGCTGATCGGTACGCGATACCCTTCCGCATTGATGGTTTCGAGATACCCCTCAGCCGCTTCCACAATTTGATTGCGAAGCGCCTGAACGTCCGATTCAGGCAAATCATTCGGCACAAATGACAGTGAAATCGTCCCTAATGCCGCCGTACTGCCCCAACTCATCGAACTCACGTTGGATGGATTGGTGCCGGGAAATTCGCTGAAATAGCGTGAGTTGGTCAGGTATTCCCGATACTCATCAGCCCCGGTGGTCATGAAGAGTTCTGCGGCTGCCCAGTAGAATTCGTCGTCAACGTTGTTATCACCATAGTCACCGCCGCCTTCACCCGGTGTCCGTCCGGCAAGCATGACCGGATTTTCATTCGCGGCACGCCACGCGGTTTCAGCAGCATTCAAGCAGCGCTCGGCAAAGTCAGGATCAATCTCGCGCCAGATGCGGGCACACTGCGCTGCGGTAGCCGCCATGTTGAGCGTTGCAGCAGTTGACGGCGGAAAGAGAAAACGCCCACTCTGCGGATTGTCGTTATCAACTTCAGTCGGCGGCATAATCGGAACCCCAGACCAGCGGCGATCATGCATCTTGTGATGCACCATACCAGCGAGTGGCTGCCCTTCGGGGACTTGCATAGCGAGCAAAAATTCCATCTCCCAGCGTGCCTCGTCCAGAATATCCGGTACGCCGTTGTTATTCTCAGGAATAGGCATACTGCCATCACCGAACGCATCCGGTAGGCGCTCGTATAGATTCAGCAGCGTCCAGACCGAAATGCCGCCGTTGACGACGTACTTGCCGTAATCGCCCGCGTCGTACCAGCCGCCGCGAACGTTCAAGCGATAATCGCAGCCTTCCCACGTGTTCCCATCGGCGTCCGTGCCTGACCAACAGGTCACATCCTCATCGGAAATATGCCCTGCTTGCCGCGCCCACTCGCCTGCATATTCCGGCTCAAGCGGGATGCCGCTGCGATTGAGATAGAAGTAATGGAGCGCATCCTGCTTTAACTGGCTGTAAAGCGTCACCACTATCTGGAAAGGTGCGCTCTGCGCATCGCCAACGACGAGACGATACGTGCCGGGTGTGGTGAAATCAGAGAAATCAATCGTCTGGACGGTATCGCCAGAGGCATTGTCCGGCACGCCTTCGCTTGTCGTGCCTTCGGCGACGGTTTCATTCGTGTCCACATTCACGAGCCGCCACTCGGACGTTCCAGCGCCAGTGACCATGCCAAACTTGGTGCTCGTCGGGAAATACCCCACCTGATTCACACTGACGTATGCTGCGGGTTGTGGAGTTTCGGTTGGTTGTACTGCCACAGGTTCCATGACCTCCGGGATGTCTGATCGCCCAACTTCAAAGAATATACCACTACCGAAGACACTTGGGTTCTGCCATGAGGTATCTTCGGTGTCTGCCAGCGACCAAATCAGTTTGACATCCCGATCTGCTGATGATGCCCCGTTCGCATGTGCCTGAAAACCAATCGTCAAGCCGTGCTCTGGCGTCACGTAGTCCGCAATCGGAACCGCAGCCTCGAATCCCCAGCCATCGTCGGTTTCAAATACAATCGCCTGTATGTCAACGGCATCGCTGGAAATACCCGTAACGGTAACATCCGACGGATCGGTGTTGCCGATGTCGCCGGGGTTGATGTTGAACTGAAACACCCCATCGCCGTATTCAGTACGCAGGCGATCACCGCTCAGATTGAGGTAGAACTCAAGCGAATCTTCGTTCCAATAGCTGTCGTCATGCTGACCGGTGATGATATTTTGATCGACGATCGACATGGTGAGATAGAAGTATTCCTCGTCAGCAGCGACAGCGAAACTGAATGATCCGTTTTCAAGTGGATCAGATGAAGGCATGGGACCTCGATCTACTGTGACCACAGGAATCCCATCCCAGTCGTCCAAGTCGCCATCAAGCGTAATGCTCACAGGAAAAGGAATATAAACGACTTCGCCATCAATTGATGGAGGCGCAAGCATTTCCTGCGCTGACAGAGGAAAGCCAATCACAAGTGATAATAAGCAGGCGAAAAAGACCTTAAGTTTCATTCCAAACTCCTCAGAAAATAGCAGGTTATAAGTGTTTCGAGGTGGCTGTGAAGCGAGAAACCAGTGGCAAGCTTCGATGAAACGGATTATAACGATATTCTGAGAGCGTTCCCAATAGGATGTGCACTTAGAGCGTGTTTGTTAAATAAAAGCTAACGAGTTAAGCGACGAAGCATAAGATGAGACATCGCCAGATAGATAAAACCTTCCGAGACAGCCGGAAGTTGTTCAAAATCCTTGCTCAAGCGTCGGAAGCGGTTCAACCAAC
>DATGQJ010000308.1:0-7802 GCA_035304265.1 Oceanobacillus sp. | reverse complement strand
CACCTCACCCGAACCCGCCTGATCGCACGCATAGTCCACCACACTCCCAACGCCGCCAGCACGATCAGCGCCGGATATGCAGGCAGATAATAGCGCTGCCACTCAAGCGGGGTGAGCAAGGCGGTTGTGAGGAACAGCGCCAGCGACCACACGCCGATCAGCCAGCGGGTACTGACCGGAATAGATCGGTCACGCAGCAGCGCCCAGAACCCGGCTATCACCAACCCGCCGAGAATGGCTGCAACTACCGATCCGTTGATGAGCACCCCCGCCAAGCCTGATGCTTCGTATCGCGCGATCTGGTCGCCGATGTAGTTTTCCCATCCGGGCGCTTCAAAATACTGCGGCTGATTGAACAGCATTTGACGGAGAAATCCCGCCAGCGCGTCCCCTGCCCCATTGTAACCACCAAAATACGTGACCTGCTCATTCAACAACTGCTGACGACGATCCAGCACCTGCCCTGCTCGTGATACCGGATCGCCCCACCACGCCGGATTGAGGATGTAGAAGGTCACGAGAGAGATGATGCCTGCAACGAGTAGGGACACGATATATCGTGTCCGCATGGGGGAAGTATCAACGGACTGTGCCTCTTTTCGTCTCAGAAGTTGAAGCAAAGTCCACAGCCCACATGCGCCAAATACCGCCGCCACCGTGAACAACGCCGGATGTTTGCTCGCCAGCGCCAACCCCGCCGCAATACCGAACCCGAATGCCGCCAACCACATCTTGAGCTGTCGGTACCCTCTCCCCGCTTGCGTGGGAGGGGAAAACCCCTTCAACCACCACACGCCCGCCAACACCGTCAGCAGGCTAAACGCGGTGAGACTGCCTTCCATCAACGCCCGCCGCCCGTTGAGCAGCAGCACCGGATTCAAGGCGTAGAACAGCGCTGCCAGATACGCGACGGGTCGTCCGCCCAACTGCCATCCGAGCGCGAACGCGACGAACATCCCCGCTGTAAACAACAGCGTCGCCGGAATGCGTGAAACCACCAGCAATGCTTCAGACGGCGCGTGTCCGGTGGAGTGGTTGTAATTCCAGTCGCCGCTCCAATCCCACTGCTCGTTGAGGTCGTCCACCGTGAAGCCGCCAAGATGCCACGCCAGCCCGATCAGATACTTGTTGATCGTGCCGTTGAGCAGGCGTAAATCCTGTTCCTGTGCGCTGATCGGTGGATCGCTGTACTGTACAAGGCTGAGGTCGCGCTGGATGAACTGGTAAGCGTAGTCGTGGCTCATGTAAATCTGAGTCGGCTCGTCACCGTGAAATGGCACCAGCGCCATTCCCGCGACGATGTAACCCGCGAGGACGAGCAGAAACAGCAGATCGAGCAGGCGAGACGGCGGTTTCATAAATCAACGCAACCGCAGGGTCTATAGCTTTTCATACATCCCCACGAGATGTACGCGCGTCTGCGGTGCGAAGCGGTCAATCGCCTGCTCTATCACCACTGAGGCGCGGAACAAGAATTCGTTGAAGGCAAGGTAGGTCGGGTCGCCCACGTGCTCGAAGCGTTCGCAGCGCAGCCCGACATCGCTCAACATCGTGTTGATTTCGCGGAAGGTATTGGCACGGTAATAAGTGGGGTTGATGAAATCCTCATCACGGGCATAGATCGCTCTGGTCGCCCGCCTGCCGAGGTTATTGGGCATCAGCCGTCGCAGCCACACCACGTGATTGCGCTTGTTCGGCGTGATGAACAGGAAATGCCCCCCAGTCTTCAAGACGCGGCTAATTTCGGCAAATACCTGTTTCGGCGTTTTCAGATGTTCCAGTACCCACGAACAGGTGACGACATCGAAACTCGCGTCGGGAAATGGCAGCCTGTCCAAATCCGATTCGACCAGCGTGGAAATTTCCGCAGGCTCTTGAAATGACGAGGCGTAGCGATCCACACCGATGACCAGCGCGGCTTTATCCACGTAGTGCTTCACCAGCCCGCCCGGTCCGCAGCCCGCATCTAAGAGTCGTGTATATTCAAAGACGGATTTGTCCATCCACTCGGTATAGATTTCCAGCGAAGGACGATAATTGGGGCGCATCGCCCGGTAACGCTGGCGCAGGGCTTCCTGTTTGGAGAGGTTGAGCATTCGTTCAGTCCCGATTGCCCCGTAACAATACCACAGTTTTCCCTCATATTCCATCGTCCATATCGGTGATTACTGACATCGCGCTTCTGGTTTAAGTGGACATGCCCCCGGACACCAATCAGTGTTGGTGCAGCACCTGTTTACACCTGAGCGTCAAGCGTGGCAAACCCTCAAGAAAGCGCCGGAGTATTACGAGTAGAATCCGTTAACAGCGTTTCCGCCATTGCCAGATATTGATGTGCCAGCCACCCGATTTTGCCGTAAGGCGATTCTACGTCGGGTGGATAATCGTTCAGAATATGACGAAGCTGATCAGAACGCTGCCGTAGTTCGTCGTGTGCCGACTGCCCACGCAGTATCCGTTTGATCGCCTTCTTAGTAAAGTGAAGTCCCTCGAAGATGCGCCGGTTGTCGGGATGCTGTACCTCAGCCATCGAGATAACACCATCATCCACATTGGAGACAGGCGCTGCCGTCGCATACACTTCTTTCGCCGTGCCAAATCGGGTAAGCGCATCGGGGGTATGATATTCCGCCAGCGTCATGAAATTGAGATCGACGTTGTGAAAAACCGATTCGCCCTCGAAAACGATTCCCAACACATTCCCACCAGAGGGCGGATACTGCGGCACAAAAAGACCACGCCACACAATCGGCTTGTGCTGCACGAGTAGCGTCAACAATTCCCAGAACTGCAACCGGTTGATAGTGACGACCAGCAGATCGATGTCCGACCATCGGTCTGCCCGTTCTTGCGCGAAGGAACCAAAGAGGATGACGCGCTGTACGAACGAGACTGTGGCAAGCAAGTCACATAATGCATCCTTCAGGCGTAGATTACCCGCAGGATCGGGAAACACTACGGCGAAACCTCAGGAATGTTGCTGCATGGCTCGTAAACCGTCATTACGTCGGCGGCAACCCAACCGAGTTCAGCGGTCACGCCATTTTCCAGACGCGCGTTTTGCAGCGTGATTTGATAAAACCTGTTACCGTCGGGCGTGGTCATTTGCCCGACCACCACAGCGCCAAGGCGCGGCGGCAGATCGCCTATCATATTGAGCGTGAGTGGATTATCCATAATAGTTCCCCAGCCCGGAGAGGTGTTGGCGGCGATGCACTCCGATGCTGGCGGCTCTCCCTCGAAAAGCTCCGCGATTGCGGGAGTTGGCGGAATAGAATCCGCGCTCACGCTTTCGGGCGAGAAGGCGACACCGATGATCGTATCGTTCTGGTCGTATGCCTCTCCGCGCAGGCTGCCCACGAAATCTTGTGGCACAGTCCATAAGACACTGACTCCATCGCCGTCACCCAAGTCCACGGCAATCAACTGTGCTTCGCCGTTATAGGGGATTTGAAAGATGGCGTAACGCGCCGCATCCGCCGGAAATTCCAGCCAGTTCACCGTAATCGTCGCGCCTGCTTCGACGCTTACCGCCCCGGCATCCCCACCAAGATACGGCATGTCCAGATAGCCAAATCTCGCAACCAAAGTCGTCGTGGGTACGGGGGTATCCAAATTGGTTGCAGGAGCAGTCAGGGTACAGCCCGATATAAACAATGCAATCAGCACAATCCGCAGCAAGGACTTCCTCCTAAGATGCGATTCATTCAGAATCAAGATGGGCTATCACCTGTTCTGGCAACCACGACGCACATGAGCTATCGCAGACGCTTAATTCACGGTGAACCGTTCCATCAACGTTGTTTACACTTGTGTATCTCCGGTAGGTAGGCAAACCGCGATTGATCCCCACGTTGGTTTCGGTAGTCATGAACCAGGGACCATTCCTGAACCAGTACACCCATTCCAAAAGATATTCAGGACCATGCATGACTTGACTATGTGACTGAATGGGAAAAACCTGATCTTGGACGCGATCCACAACCGCCAGTGGATTTTCCGTCACGGCATATCGTTCGTCTCCTGAGATGCGATAAGGAGAAAAACGCATGTCCTGCCCTGCTAACGTATCGGTCAGGAAATCGTAGGTATAGGCTTGCAAATGCGAATTTCCATCGTTGTCTACTATTCGCCTTGTAAAATAAAGGCGTCCATCCCCATACCACTGTGGGAGACTCACCTGATCAGCGAGTTGAGTAACCTGCACCTCAGGTTCAATTTCGAGTCCGAATAGCCCATCGTCGGTATAAAAAATCGCGTGATTAGCATAGAACGACCAGGGAAACCATGTGCTCCTTTCATTCGCGTAGTTACCTGCATCGTCCGCAATACGCTGTAAGGCTTGATCAGGTATTGAAAGCAACCATAGCTCAAACTTGTCCCCGCTATTGGGCGTCCGCACGTAGATTAATACATGATCACCCGTGTAATTCCATTGATACAAGAAGATATATTCGATTGGAGCAAGGGCATCAAATGTAATCGCTTCCCCGGAAAATATATTCACAGTGATGAGTTGGCTCGAATCTTCTGACCGCGAAAGCACCCAAGCATTCCGGGAAGGATTGGAGTAAAGACCTCCCCACACCAATACTCCCGGAATTGGAATATCTTCAATCTCGCCTGCACGAGTGATGCGTCGAAGGAATGACCGTGTGCCCTCTTCAGCATCAACGGTATAGGTGAAAGTCACATACTCACCATCTAACGTCCAAGCAGCGAGATCGCGATTTGCAAAGGGTAATTCTATTTCGAAGGTCGTGATGACTGTCTGCGTCGGCGCGTCTATCAGAAAAAACCGTTGAGTATATGCTGCCCGATAGCTAAACTCCCCGGCAGGTCGTTCCCAATCAGAAACAAACAGTAGATCATCTGTCGGCGACCAGATCATATCGTAAATGTGCCCAGCATCTGTGGGTATTTCCCATGACTCTGTTCCATCAACATTTGCTATCCAACCAGAGTCGATAGTATTGTCGTAGCCAGACCTGACCCTGCTTGTCCATGCCAACCATTCACCCGACGGCGACCAGTCTCGTATCGCAATGTCGTCCGTTTCCTCAGGCATCGTCACTTGAGAAAGCACACGAGTATCGGTGCCATCCGCCCTTTCAATCACGAACGTGCGCAAAGTGTCAGAGTAATAATACAAAAAGGGCGCAGGTTCACTCTGCGCCTCACCAACTTGCAACGAAACACTGAGCCAGAACATCAAACAGATGCAAGCCAGTTTTTGAATGTTCCGCTTTCCACTTTTCGCTTTCAACGCATCACTCACACAATCGTCACCAGCAGCTTGTTTTGCTCCACGCTGTGCCCGACTTCGACACTGATGCGCTGCACCGTGCCATCGCGCGGCGCTTTCAGTTCATTCTGCATCTTCATGCTTTCGAGGATCACGACGGTCTGCCCCGCCTTCACCTCCTGTCCCTCGCTCACGGGCAGCGCGACGATCAAACCGGGCATCGGCGCTTTGATCGAAATCTCGCCTGTGTCGGCGGTCAGTCCCCCGCGCCGCGAAGCAAGAAGCTGCGCCCGTTAGTCCAGCACTTCGAGCGTATAGAGATGTCCGCGCATCTGTACCTGATACTCGCCGTCCTTCTCCTCGATGACGACGGCATAGGACTGGTTATCCATGATGACCGAATAGAGCGACGCACCGAGCGAAAAGAAATCAACCTCACGCCGTTCACCATTGACCAGCAGCGTGCCATCACTCAGAATTTCAATCTCGAACTGCGTGCCGTTGATTATCGTGACGTATTTCATCGGTGAACGCGCTCCCAGCGGCTTAACCATTTCCAGTTGCTTGTATCGCGCTCGTTGCGGATCACCACCTGTCCCGCAAGCTGGCGCATCCGGTGCGCGTACAGCGTCGCCGCAATCGCCGCCGCCTCGATCTCGGTTTCTCCCGGCGGCGTCTCGTAGGTGGTCATGCTGAAGCGCTCCTCGACGAACTTGGTATCAATCTTCCCTGCGATGAAGCTGAAACTGTTGAGTAGATTCAGGTGGAACGGAATATTGTGCTTCACGCCCATGATGGTGAATTCTTCAAGGGCGCTGCGCATCCGCAGCATGGCTTCAGGACGGTCATCGCCCCAGCAGATCAGCTTGGCGATCATGCTGTCGTAGTACGGCGTAATGCTGTAGCCACTGTAAACGCCGCTGTCCACACGAACGCCGGGTCCGGTGGGCACAATCAATGTGGTGATGGTTCCAACCGAAGGCATGAAGTTGTTGTACGGGTCTTCGGCGTTGATGCGACATTCAATCGCCCACCCTTTCGGCTCAAGCAGGCTTTCGGTGGGACCCATGCGCCGCCCACGCGCGATACGAATCTGCTCCTTCACCAGATCGACGCCGCTGACCAGTTCCGTCACCGGATGCTCGACCTGTAGGCGCGTGTTCATCTCCATGAAGTAGAAGTTTTTGTCTTTATCGACCAAACACTCAATCGTTCCGGCGTTCACGTAGCCGACGGCTTCCGCCGCTTTGATCGCCATCTCGCCCATACGCCGCCGCAAATCGACATCCACGAAGGTGCTTGGCGATTCTTCGACCAACTTCTGATGACGACGCTGGATGCTGCACTCGCGTTCGCCAAGATGGATGGTGTTGCCGTGTGTATCCGCCAGCACCTGAATTTCGATGTGCCGCGCCCCTTCGATCATCTTTTCCAGATAGATCGTGCCGTCGCCAAAGGCGCTCTCCGCCTCGCGCCGCGCGGTAGCGAGCGCTTCCGGCAGTTCTTCGGCGCTGCGTACCGCCCGCATTCCTTTGCCGCCGCCGCCCGCCGCTGCCTTCACCATCACCGGAAAACCGATTTGCTCCGCCGCCGCGATAATTTCATCGTCGCGCAAGCCGGGATCAGTACCGGGAATGACGGGCACGCCCGCCTTCTTGACCGTTTCACGCGCTGCTTGCTTGTCCCCCATCGTCGCAATCGCGCTCGGCGGCGGTCCGATGAAGATCAAGCCTTCATCGAGAACTGCCTGCGCGAAATCCTCACGCTCGGCGAGAAAGCCATAACCGGGATGAATGGCGTCTGCCCCCGCCTTCCGCGCAGCTTCCAGAATGTTCTCGATTTTGAGGTAGCTCTCGCGCGGCGCTGGCGGACCGATATGCACCGCTTCGTCGGCATAACGCACGTGCAGGCTGCTGCGATCCGCATCCGAATAGACCGCAACCGTATGAATGCCGAGATCACGACAGGCGCGGATGATACGAACGGCGATCTCGCCACGATTGGCGATCAACACCTTCTTGATCGAAGTTTGTGATTGTTCAGTCATTGGCAGTTCTCACTCATCTCCGCGTCAATCTCGTAAATTTTTCTTCAGCAGTTCTTGTAACAAATCGCCAAAGCCTAAAGTCCATCGCGAAACGTCCTATTATATGTGGTAGATTATTAAAAACAGCACACCGGATGATTGTCGATATTCAACAAACTTTTTTCTAAAGGCTTTCGCAACGAGAACAAGAATATCGGTGTGGCATAAAAAGTATTATTAGGGATAGACCCCCAAATCCAAGGGGAGGTGTCTCGTGCTCGCTCGCGTCCGTGGTCTCGCCGCACCCCCGGTTTTTGAAGATGAATATCTGAATCGGACCGCGCAGCTTCTCAATACCTTCTTACTCCTCGCTACAGGGCTATCGCTTCTTGGGATTTTGAGTTTCCCGCTTTTCATTACTGAAATGTTACTCCTATTTATGGGAATATATGTCGGCGTGGTGCTGATCTATTTGATCTGTCTGGCGCTGCTGCATCGCCGCAAAATCCGCGCGGCGAGCATCACGTTCAT
>DATGQJ010000307.1:0-5153 GCA_035304265.1 Oceanobacillus sp. | reverse complement strand
GGCACACCGGAAACCCCGATCAGCGCGGTTGGACGGAGCGTTTCCACCGTCGTGAGCAAGTCTTGCACGAAGGCATGATCGTGAGCATAGGGGCGTTTATGCGCTGCAAGATCGGTACGTCCGGCAACCACCAGTCCTTTTGAATCGACGAACCAGCAGCGCCGCCTTGCTTCGTCTTCCGTCAGCCCTTCCTCGCGCATGGCGACGACGATCAGATCGCCGATGCCGATGCCAGCCTCGCCCGCGCCGAGGAACAGGACGGTCTGATCTTTAAGCGATTGTCCCGTAAGTCGCAACGCCGAATATAGTCCGGCAAGCGTCACGCTGGCGGTTCCCTGAATGTCGTCGTTGAACGCGCAGATCGAATTGCGATATTTTGCCAGCAACCGAAAAGCGTTCTGGTTGCCAAAATCCTCAAACTGGATCAACGCATGAGGATAACGCGCACGCACAGCGGTGATAAATTCATCGATCAACGCATCGTAAGCCTCGCCGCGTACACGTTCGTGCGGTATTCCGATGTAGAGTGAGTCGCGCAAGAGTTCGGGGTTATTCGTGCCTACGTCGATGGTCACGGGCAAACACTGTTCAGGGTGGATGCCCGCGCAGACGGTGTAGAGCGAGAGCTTGCCCACCGGAATACCCATGCCGTTCGCACCCAGATCGCCCAAGCCCAGAATGCGCTCACCGTCGGTGACGACGATCACCCGCACGTCATCTTCGTGCCAGTTGTCCACGATCTCCGCGACACGCCCGCGATCTTCAATGGTCACGTACAACCCCTGCGGACGGCGGAAAATGTGTCCATATTCAAGACACGCCTGCCCAACGGTGGGCGTATAAATAATCGGCATTAACTCCTTCAGATTGTCCAGCACAACCCGGTAGAACAGCGTCTGGTTACGCTCCTGAAGGCTGGTGAGAAAGATGTATTTCTCAAGGTCGCTGGTCTTGCACCGCACGTTTTCTAAAACGCGGGCGCTTTGCTCTTGGATGGTGAAGACACGCGGCGGCAGCAGCCCGCGTAAGCCCAGTTGATCCCGTTCTTCCTGTGTGAATGCTGTGCCTTTATTGGTCGCCGGATCACGCAGTAATTCGATGCCACGTGCGCGTTCGGCAAAGGCGGATGAAAAACCCATCGGTACATCCTTTCCCAGATGGCGTGCATATACACGCCGTGATTCTGAGCGTAGCATGGATGTAAGGATGCGGTTCAGTGGCGGGTGTCACCGAACGTCAATGACAGGTGGCAGATTTACTTGATGCGCTGATCGTAGTAGGCAGGAAGTTGGAGCGTTTGCGCGATAAGAAGCGCGGCGGCTTGCAGCCGTGTATGCGCGTTCTCAGGCGTGAGCGGGACGACCTGTTCGACGTTCGCAGCTTCTGTACCTTCCGTCACCGGCAGTTTCTCGTCGGCTTGTCCCTGCGAGATGACGTGATGGAAAGTGCCATCATATTTGCACAGATTCAGTTCGCCATAGGTCGCCTGGCGCGTCTGTTTGCGGCGGTTGGCTTTGGTGAGCAGTAAGGAAACGTAGACGCTGTTCAACTGGTTGGCGTTGTAAGTCCAACGCACGCGCTTTCCCTGCATTCCGCTAATCGTGCGGGTGATCCCGTCGATTTCGATCCGCTTGATTCGACGCATTGCGCCAATCAGCGTCACAATGCTGAATATGATCAGGAATGCCGCACCCGCTAACCCGGCATACGGCAGAAACTCCGGTTGCGATGCTGCGATTCCGGCGGAAAGACTGGCAACAGAGAGGACGACGAAGACGCCCGCCCAGAACATATACCACACCACGCGCAGTAGCCGAGCGCGTCCCCACGCGGGCGAGAGTTTCAGTTCCAACCGCATCGGGTCGATGCGTTCCAGTTTCCAATGCTCGATTCTGAAAGGAAGGTCAGGCAGGGTGGCAGGCGCTGAGGGTTTGTGCGTTGTGCCATAGGCGGGCGCAGCGCCATCCGTTCTTGGCGGGATGAGGGTAAACGGGCGGTCAAGTTTCTGCGCCAGCGTTTCGCCCGCGCGGGCGGCGAGATCACGGTAGAGGTCGGTATCCGGGTCGGGCCAGAACGCCAGCCCGCACCAGCGACTTCCACGCGCCTGTGCCAGTTCCGGTTTGAGCATCAAACCGAGATGCCACGACTCGTCACGGTTCGACCAACCAAGCACGACCCGATCAACTTCATCGAGTGACAGTGTTCCGTTATGGGGAAGGCGGCGCTGTGTGCCAAATGTGGCGACGTACCGCAGTGGCTGTCCCGGTCTGGCTTCGACCAGAATTTTCTCCACGCCATCGCCGTTGGAGAGCAGCCGCCAATGTTCCTGCGTCATGTCGATGGACAGGTTGCTGCCTGCCGAAATCCGATTCATCATGGGGTTCTAGATGTCAACTTCGAATCTACAAAGATAAGTCTACTCCTTAGCGCCAGTCTTAGCCAGAGTGGGCTTGTGAGCGCATCTTCGTGTAGGTCATCCAACACACTTGTTTGTGATTATTATCACTATCGCTCCTCGCGAGAGGCGACTATTATGACAGGGTAGTGGGCACATCGAAAATGCCCTGAATAAAGGATACCTCATATGCCCGAACCCCTACTCTACAATACCGTTGCATTCTTTATATGCATATGACAAAATATGCGGGCGATTTTTTGTGCAGTCATTCCAAAGGGTGACTGCTAAAAAACCCCTTTATTGCGCCTCAGTAAAGAATTACCAGTGGAGATTTAGTCCCTATGCGCGAACTAAATTCAATTGAAAGTGCGCTAATATTCATCGTACTGGGCATTGCAGTCGCAGGGCTGCTTTATGCCATTTTCCTTACTTCGCAGATTCTGCGTGAGAGCAAAGGCTCGCAGAAAATGCAGGAAGTATGGGGCTATATCAAGACGGGTGCGAACGCTTACCTGAGTTCTCAGCTTCGCATCATCGCCGTCTTGATCGTGGTCCTCGTGGTCGTCCTCTTCTTCAGCGTCTATGTGGTGAATCCGACGCCTTACGCGATTGAGCATTTCTGCCCAACACTGGCAGAAGAAGCGCGGGCGACGGTAGATGCTGAAACCATTCGTAATCAGGTTGCCATTTCCAATCCTGAGGTTGCTGCGGCTGAACTGGTGCTGCTTCAGGAGAACGCCGTCGTCTATGCGGAAGAAGCCGCCATCATGCAGGCGGGTCTTGGGCAGTTGACCAATCCTGAGACGGGCGAGGCATTTGCTGCCTGCGACGCGGCGCGTACCAATATCGCCATCGGGCGTGCGGGTGCGTTCTTCATGGGCGCGGTCTTCTCGGCGATGGTGGGCTTCGTCGGCATGAACATGGCGGTGCAGGGCAACGTCCGTGTCGCGGCGGCAGCGGTGGACGAAAAACGTGGTTACGCCGATGCGCTCCGTATCGCCTACCGTTCCGGTACTATCACCGGCATGTTGACCGACGGGCTTGGCTTGTTCGGCGGCACGATCATCTTCATCATCTTCGGCATTGCTTCGCCTGACGCGCTGCTGGGCTTCGGCTTTGGCGGTACGCTGCTGGCGCTGTTCATGCGCGTGGGTGGCGGTATCTATACCAAAGCGGCAGACGTGGGCGCTGACCTCGTGGGTAAAGTCGAAGCAGGCTTGCCGGAAGACGACCCACGCAACGCAGCGGTGATCGCCGACCTCGTGGGCGACAACGTGGGCGACTGCGCGGGTATGGCAGCCGACATCTTCGAGAGCTACGAAGTGACGATTGTCTCCGGCTTGATCCTCGGTCTTGCGCTGGCGACGGTCACACGCAGCCCGATCTGGATTGTCTTCCCGCTGGTGGTGCGCGGCATTGGTGTGTTGAGTTCGATCATCAGCACCTACCTCGTGCGTTCGACGGGCAGTGGCAAAGACGCGCTGGCGGCGATTTCGCGCGGGTTCTACAGCGCGGCGGTGATGAGCGTGGCGTTGTTCGCTATCTTCACCGTCTTCTACATGCGTGAGCCGGGTCTGAATCAGGGTAACGTCATCTGGCAGCCGCTTGCATCGGTCATCGTCGGCATTGTGCTTGCCATCATCATTGAACGTGTGACGGCGTACTTCACCGACACAGAGCATGAACCTGTCAAAGACATCGCCAAGAATGCACAGACGGGTCCCGCGACGGTCATCCTCAGCGGTTTGGCGACAGGCATGGAAAGCAGCGTGTGGGCTATCGTGGTGATTGCGGCGAGTATTCTCAGCAGTGTGGTCATCTTCACCCTGTTCCCCATCACCGACGCGAACGGCGTCCAAATCGTCGATAACTTTGCGGCGGTACTCTACGGCGTCGCCATGACCGGTATCGGCATGTTGACGCTGACGGGTAACAACGTCTCGATGGACGCTTTCGGTCCGATTTCAGATAACGCGCAGGGCGTGGCGGAACTGGCGGGCGAAAGCGGCGGCAAAGGCGGCGAAATCCTCGAAAGCCTCGACGCGGTGGGCAACACCACCAAAGCGATCACCAAAGGCGTTGCCATTGGCTCGGCGGTGATTGCGGCGGTGGCGTTGTTCGGCTCGTTCCTCACCGATACCCGCGTGGTACAGTTGGGACTTGGCATTCCATTGAGCCAAACGCTCTTTGGAACGGGCATCAACATTGCCTCGCCGATTGTCTTCATCGGCTTCCTGATCGGCGGCGGCTTGATCTTCCTGTTTAGCTCGCTGCTGATCCGTTCGGTCAACCGCGCAGCGTATAAGATGATCGGTGTGGTGCGTCGTCAGTTCCGCATCCCCGGCATTCTGGAAGGCACTAAAACCCCGGACTATGCTGAAGCAGTGAGCATTTCGACACAGGCAGCGCAGCGCGAACTGCTGCCGCTTGGCGTGGTCGCTATCCTCACCCCGATTGTGATCGGCTTCGGCTTCGGCGTGGCGGCGCTCGGCGGTTTCAACGCGGGCATCATCCTCGCTGGACAGTTGATGGCGGTGTTCATGAGCAACGCGGGCGGTGCATGGGATAACGCCAAGAAGTACATCGAAGAAGGCAACTACGGCGGCAAGCGCTCCGAGCCGCACAAAGCCACTGTCGTGGGCGATACCGTCGGCGATCCCTTCAAGGACACGGCGGGTCCGGCACTCAACCCGATGATCAAGGTAGTCAATCTGGTGTCGCTGCTGGTCGCGCCGCTGGTCGTGACGACGGAAGT